>JACUUF010000233.1 GCA_014859465.1 Methyloprofundus sp. | reverse complement strand
TTTATTGGGCAAATTGCTCTAAATCTGTGGCCAAAAAAACTTGACCACTACACTTCAATTAGCCCTGTATCCATATTCTTCCTTGTTTTAGTTACTCGTATAGGTGTTGATCTTAGAACTATCATCAGTAAAATACCAGGATTTTGGTTTGAAGAGTAGGATTCAAATCTATTAAATTACAAAAACCAAAATTCATTTTTTCTAAAACAGACCTGAGAATCAGGCATTGGATATGATGCGCATGAGTGTTATTTCATCATCCATAAATATAAGGGTAAGCCATGAAAATCAAAACTATTGCTACAGCTTTAGGTGTTACAGCCACTCTTCTAGCGAGTGGATCTTTTGCTCAAGAGGCTCAAGAATACAGCCCACCTTCAATTGAGAACTTCGATCAATTCAAAAAGAATGGTGTCGAAGTAATGCATTATTCGGCAGATACCACAGATGGTTTTTTTGCGCGCGCTTATGTGCCATCAGAGGATTTAGGCTGGGGACATTATTTTGGTGATTTTTCAAATCAAGTTCATTTCTGGGGGCAGGGCATTTATGGCTCGGGCAAAGTTAAGTGGGATCTACCCAGCGGCATGCAACAGCCTGATATTAATTTAACTCATTATAGTATTGGTGCAGGTGTTGGTGCTTGGCAGCCAGTGTTCGAGTCAGTAGACAGTAAGGTTAAAGTGGCTATATCAGGTAATATTGGTGTTCGCCTAGCCTATGTGGATGTTGATACCGAGGGTGGTGACTTCAATCGGTTATTGACCGGTATCCCATTTGATTTTGGCGCTCACGTAACCCATGCGGATATTCCAAAATTGATGCTCGGGTTTGCCTTATTGGATCCAGGGATTGGACATAGTCATGACGATACTAGAATGGGGCCATTTTACGCTAGTTACCAATTTACACCAAAACTCAAGGCCGTATCATATCTAGGCCCAACGACGTCTATTGGTGTTGAGTGGGCTTTCTAAAATTGGAAAGCCCAACTTGAATTAAGACGTGCTTGGTAACCTACTTTGACTTTGTGGGTTTAGGTGCATGGTCTCTTATATATCTAATGGGAGGTGGTGGAGGTGGAGGTGGCTTGCCACCTTTCCCCGAATTTGGTGGATTATTTTGTTTTATGTTTTGAGCCATCTTGTTCTACTCCCTCTTTGATATATCGCACATCTGGTGGTTGCGGTGGTTGCTGATGAGGCTTAGACTGCGAGCGTTGCTTTTCTGACATGTTTAAAATTCCTTTATTTGCTGACTAATAATATTCTGTTTGTGTCTTTCAGAAGACATATCAAGTGTTGCGGAGAAAAATATTATTGAACTAAATAGCAATAACGCCGCGGAATATTTTAGGCACGATATCGCAGTTGCAGCTAGGTTGCTTCGTTTAATATTTAAGCTACTATTGCAATCAGAACATTCTGCAAACTTCATATCTAAGTACTCACTGAGTGTTTTTTCGCTATTGTCATGGTCATGCATTTCGAGTTGCTTTTTATATAAGAGTATATCATTTGCAGGGGGTAGAATGGCGTACAGGTAGCCATCTGAAAAAGCTTTAAAGCTATAACGCAAAGAAAGTAACCAGATAATTAAAGCCATTCCAGTCAAAGCAGAAACACCTGCAACTGCCCATAAAAGTCCTGAGAAATCAATATTTTTATAAAAATATCCAATAAGAGTAATTGCAGCTAGCTGCATTGTGAATACAATGTTAACCCTACTATTTATTTGTTCTTTTATACTTAAATCATGGTAGTAAGACTTTTCTACCAGTGAAGATACGTTGTGATAGGCTGTACTCATTGTTTTAATGACCATGTTTAGGATGATATTATCTTAGCAAAATACCATATAAAGGCATTGAGGTAAAAACAAAAAATAATCAATGCTTTTATATTCTTTTCTGTCCCTTCGTCTATATCAATCAACAATGGGATTTATAAAATTGGATGGTCGAAATGAGGTTAGATAATTTAATAAAAGGTCAAGTGACACAATCTATGGTTAAGTCCATATTGGAAAGTGCTGGATACAGAGTGTCCAGGCTTGGCGTTGAGGAAATTTTTACAGAGGTTACTCACCTTGACTACAAACAGTACGAAGAACTCAACCTTCCAATTGAACTGAGGAGTCTCCCTGATCTTTTAGTCGCAACAGCGACAATCGATAAAGCCTGGCTCGTTGAAGTAAAATATCGTGCTAAATTTGATGAAGACACAATTAAAGAAATCTACAATACATTGTCTACTCAGTTTGCTAAGTGGCCGGATACTGTCGTTGTCTTGCTAATTGGCTCACATCCAAGGGCAGAAAAACCTGGAAGGTTCATTCAAGACTATATGCGCATCATAACTAAACAAAGCTTAAATGAACTTATAAAACCGCGTGATATGTTTCGCATGCCAGACTTTCTTTTAGCCAATGGCTTCAAGGCCTACGAAAGTTACTGGATATGGGAAGATTTAGAAAAACCACAGGTCTTCTTTAAAAGACTCGAAGCAAAGTCTGTATTGGCAAAAGCTGACGCATTTATTCGCACTTTAAAATCTTTGACAAAAAGATGAGACAAATTAAGATTTAATTTCACCCTAAATTGAAACAGATCCATATATTTGAAACAGTGTAAGCAGTTGTTTTTAAAAGAAAAATATAAAAAATATTGTTGACACGGCTTGATAGGGGACTATAATAGAAACCAACAAGAGCGGAAATTGAGGGTACGAAGATGAGCGCAGTATTTAATAAAGCCAGCATATTTAAAGCCAGCAAAGGGGCTTTCTTTGCATTGTTTGGATTCGTTTTCGCGGCAATTAAAGTGGTCGGCCTTTTCTTTTGGAACGCATTCTTCGGACAAGACCGCGAGCAAGACGATACACCGATTGGGGGTCAAAGCTGGAGCACAAAATCTTGGGGTTCGTTTAATTACGATGAAAATGGCAACCGTAAATGGTAGCCATTAAAATTCGTTGAAGCCCGCTGAGAGCGGGTTTTTTATATGCTTCATTTCTTAAACTTCATTCCTCTTAGTCCACGTGAGGCTGCTCCTGCACCATCACCTGTTATTTTCTTAGACGTTTCCATGGCATCCCCAGCCACATCAGCCGCTTCAGCTCCAGCTTGCCCCATCATTTTTACGAAAAATCCTGGCAATACCACATAGGCAAGCAACAGAAATATAAAGTAAATTACTGCGACGATTCCTTCACTTGTAACAGCGGCGACTACACCGTTTTCATATTGCGGATAGAGAATCCTTAGCAGACCTTCGTTTAGAAAATCGGCGGCATGCCAAAATAACGGAAGAAATAAAATAGAGATTAAAAAAGCGCCATGCTTAATGACCACGTCCGGTCGAAAACCGCCAAAGACCATAGTGATCGACATCGACATAATAACCCCGAATATCGCTAAGCCTTGAAGCATAAATAAGAGCGGCTTTAGGATTTCAATCGCAATGCTCAACAACCAGGCCATAATTGACCCACCGATTACGCCAATCACATACATCGCACCATTTTTTAATAAATCCCAAAAGCCCATCTCATCCCAATCTTTTGATTGTCCAGAGAGACTGGGTTGATCATTGGAAAGCAATTGGATAATGAGTTGATTTTCAGCTTCTGTTCCCATATTCAAATTGTTATGTGAGTTTGGAAATTTCAAAAAGTGATTTTTAGCTTCCTCAACGAGGGCTTTACGCAAAGGTACATAATCGCTTGGTATGCCAGATATGTCATAGTAGTTATCTTCATTGCCTGTCCACCATGTGTAACAAGAGGGTGTGACCGTTGCATAGTAAGCCTGATATCCATCCTCGGCAGGCATTAGGTGTTTACTTTGTATGCTATATCTCTGAGCAACATCAACAGGCATGCTTTCAGCTGTACCATAACAACCACCAGAATCAGTATCTGTCTGATGACATTGTTTATAGTAACCCTTAGTTTCTACGAACATGCGATTACCAATAAACTGAGGGCTTTCTGATTTGCTACTCGATGCTGGTTGCGGAATGGGGGTCTTCGTTTCGTACTGCCATTTTTTAAGGGTAGGGTAATAGCAATACGAGGCAAAAGCATCAACTTGAAACTGTAAATCAGGATCTTCAATACGCATGGTGTTCATGGCATGTAAGGTTGTTTGAGCCTTAGCATCAAACTGCGTCCACTCAATGATTTGTGTTACTGATGCCTTGGCACCAAACATAATTAACCACCAACCAGGTGGGATTTCAATTGAACTTGTATTGTTTGGCGTAATGCTCTGAAACGTTGATTCAGTCGTGTTATTAATATACTGATTCGGATTAAATGTTGTCTTACTGCTTGGATACCAAAACAGAAAAACAACAATGGCCATCACCAGAAAGTCGCTGGTTGTCCTTTTAACCTCGGTAACGGTCGCATAACCGGCATCTTGAGATCTTGATGTCTCCCACCAATTGCGTAGCATCATGAATACAAACGGTAATAAGTGGAGGTTTAAGGTCGTTATGAACATGATTATTTTGCCATAAAACTCCCAGCCAACAGACGTGAGGCCAATTTCGAGTAAACTTTCTGAATACATCTAATTAGTCCTCATTTTTTGATTTGACGTTTCTTAATTCAGGGAGTTCAGAGCGTTTTTCTTTAATGGTTTGGCGGACGCCTTCAACGTCTTCTTCATAAATAGTTGTAGCCAGGTCGCTTACAAGCTCTTTACGAAGTCGATACTCAAACATAGCTTGATCAATATCTTTTTCTAATCGAGCAATCTTTCGCTCAACTTCTTCTCTAACGGGCGATGCCGATGCAATATTACGCTCACTCAAGCCGACCATTAGGGCGCGTCTTGCTACTAAGGCTTTTTCAATCTCACTTGCCAGTGCCATTTCACCGGCGAGATTATGAAGTAACATGCCTTCAACACCTGGCCCATGACTACGTATTCTTTTCATCAAATCTGGTGTTATGTTGACTGATCCGGTGCTAGGTAGCTTACGTAGTAAGTCTTCTTGAGAAGATTTATCATCCACTCTACGTGCTTCATAAAGAATGGTCTTAATACTGTCTTGTGTGTGACTTGCTTTGACTACTAAGCCAGTGGCCGCCTTTGTTTGCGGAGGTGATTTTGGAGAATTGGTTGTATAAACTTCATCTTCGCCAACAACCGTACTCACCCAGTCCGCCATTTCAGTTGGGGTTG
>JACUUF010000232.1 GCA_014859465.1 Methyloprofundus sp. | reverse complement strand
ACCCTGCATCCCCTTGTAGATGACAACAGCAGTCCATTAATAAATAATTAACCGATTATTATACTCGCAGTCATAATGACACACCTAACAAGCATTAAGACAGGTGCTTAGGTGACTAAAATAATCTTTCTTTTTCAACCAAATTCAAACCAATAGAACGCAAAAACTAATAAATTTCGAGCATAATTTTAATCTTATTTCTTAGGAAGGAGTGCAAAATAACATTTTTTGTGGGAGCGCAGACTAGCTCCCTGCTGCCGAAGATACAGACATTGTTGCATGCAGATTGCTTAGGAATAAGACGTTAATAACTTGAGCAGGCGTAAAAAAGCGTTAGCTTTTTTGTCAGGCACAGCAATAGCTAAAGCTATTGCACTGCTTATCAAATATCGAACTTAATAAATGCTCATTGCTTAGTTAAACCAACAAAGCAAAAGCGGCGAATCCCAACCAACTGACTAATAATAAAAACCATGGCAACCAATGTTGGCGATAAATATATTGCTGATAAATCTGCCCTTCCTCTGCTTCGGACTCATTTAATTGATTTAACTGTCCAGAAACTTTTTTCAGTTTTCTATTTAACTCGCGCGCTCTTTCTTTTTGTTGTTTTTTATATAGCTCGATGCCTTTTTGAATGCCCTGTGCAATTAATTTTGTCTGTTCTTTTGTTTGTCCTGGGCGCTGAGTGGCTTTCGCCATTTTCAATGATTCTTCCTGCGTTTGCGGTGATGCTTGTGTGTTTTTTGAATATCGGCTCATAGTCTTTTTTGTTACAGCTCATCTAAAAATAAAATCATCTTCGCACCTAAATACTCTCGGCGACTTCCTCCTCATTATCATCGCTGGCTACTTCAGATTCATCGAGTGCTACTATCTTAGGCGGCGGAAAAAGCATATTGGCAATTAAAATAGGGATCATCAATAAGATCATCACAGCAATCAAAGTAAAAGCAGGATGAATAATATCTCTTAAGTAATAAGCGGCTAAAGCCCCCCAAACCATGCGCATAGGACTCGGCAAGAGAACGTTTTTGGTTTTCGCTTGGTCTTTGGGTTTATCTTTAGTTTTAGCTTTACTCAAAACACCACCACTGAATTAGATTTGAAATTGACCCATATTTTATCGCCTAAACGGATATTTAATTCATGCAAAGCCTGATAAGTAATTAATACTCGAAAAATCACCCCCGTATCAACATTAACCAGAATACTAGCACCCTCTTCAGCCATCATCACAATCCGACCTTGAATACAATTACCCATACTAGACACTAAAGCATCGGCTGATAAAACAATATCTTGAGGATTAATTGACGCGTATTGTCCAGAGCCAACACCCTCAGGCAAAATAATACGCAGCGCACCACTATGAAAAACATGCTCATGTACGAACCCAGAAAACAGGTTAATCAAAGGACTATGTACGCGCTTGCCTTGAGCCAATGCCAACACTTGATCCGCCAAGGCAAAGCCTTGTAAACGATCATGGGTGCTAAACACCAAAGTTTGCCCTGATTCTTGCGTGTAATTACGTAAAAACAACTCCAAAGACTGAGCACTGCTTTGATCTAAATAACTAAAAGGCTCATCTAATAATAAAACTTCAGGCTCCAATACTAACAGGCGCGCCAAAGCCGCTTTTTGTAATTCACCACCGGATAATTGCTTTGCTTGTTGCTTGGCGCAATGTTTTATGTCTAATTGCTGCAATACGCGCCATATTTTCTCGGTACGCTGTTTTTTACCGTGTATTTTTAAAGCCAGATCCATATTATCCAAGACGGTACCGCGCAGCATAAAAGGCTTTTGCGCCAGAAAGCCAACGCGCCGTCTATATAGTGTTAAATCAGAGCGATTAACCGGTTGCCCCATAAACAATAATTCGCCTTGTTTTGGACTTTCCAGAAAGGCACAGAGATGCAACAAAGTGCTTTTTCCCGAACCATTCGCGCCAATTAAAGCGGTGGTTTTGCCTTGCTCAATAACCACTTGATCCAATGCTAAAGCAAGCTTATCGGCATAGTAAAACTGTACATTATTGAATTGGTAAATCATCAATCAAAACAACAAAATAGATAAATTATGATCTGGGACAACAACCGCCCCTGAACGACTAGCATCATAGCCCTGTAATTTTGCCACACTTAACTTAAACGCATCGCCGCCTAATAACGCAATAAATGAGCGAAATAACACCTGATCCATTTTGGCTTTAGGCATAACAAACCAATAAGATTCCCAATTAAATGGGATAAACGCCAAATTAAATTGCACAGCCGCTGCCTGTAATCCAAAACCACAATCTGCCGCGCCACTCGCCACCAAAGCTGCTACGGCACTATGGGTAAATTCCTCATTAGCATAGCCATTAATCAAAGCACGATCAACGCCCGCTTGCAGCAGCAATTCATCTAAAGTAATACGACTACCCGAATTACGTTGGCGATTAATAAATTTAATATCAGGACGGGTTAGATCGGTTAATTTTTGAATATTTTTCGGATTTGTTGCTGCCATCATTAAACCCTGCTGGCGACGTACCGCATAAACTAATATATCAGTTTCCGGATTAATCAAACGCCTAACTCGCGCCAATAAAGCTTTACCTAGCTTAGCTTCTGGCAAATGAAATCCTGCAATGTCATAGCGCCCTGCTCTATATTGCTGCAAACTATCTAAACTGCCATGAAACTGCACATCCAAATTTAAACCCAGCGTCTTTTGCGCCAAATCACGTAAATTGGCAATCACTAAGCCATGACTAGCAGCGATACGTAAATTATGCTGCGGCTCAGTTTGCATTAAAGCAACTAATTCAGCCGATAACTCCGAGGATAAACTCGCCAATTCAGGCTCAAGCCGAGCCGCGATACGCTGATATTCCCATAATAATTTTTCACCGAATGCGGTTAATACCGCACCATTACCACGCCCTCGTTTAAGCTCAGCTAAGGGATATGAAAAATGCTGCTGCCACAACTGTAACACCCCCCAAGCATGGCGATAAGACATTGCACATTCCTCAGCTGCCGCACGTAAAGAACCGGTATCGACGATAGCTTGCAGCAGCGCAAACAAATCTACCGGCATATCATATGACTCATTAGCAGCACAAACCCAACGCAAAGCTAACTGTATATTCATTATAAATACCTTATATTATGCAAATTTTTACCTATTTTTTAAATTTAAATTATATGCTGAAATGTCTACAAATAAATTAACTTTATTTATGTAATTAAAAACATATCATAATAAAAAAAACTAGCGCAAAGCAAAGATAGCTGGACAGGTGTAGGTTTAAGAGACACTACAGGCAATAGCAGCTCTTATATAGCTTAGCAAATAAAAATGCCTTTAAAGTGGCAAGCTATTTCGATATTACTTGGCTTAGAATCGGGCTGGGCGCAGTTATTCAAGGGTAATTTTGCTAAAAATGCGCCGCACGCTCCAACCAATGAAAATGACGCAGATTAATTCTACTGCCAAACTTCCACCCATATTTAATGATTAGGACTTATTCAGCATGAAAAAAATATTGAGTTTTACTTTACTTTTTTTACTTAGCATAAATGCTTACAGCACTGATATTCTGCGCATGTCCACCACAACTAGCACGGAAAATTCAGGACTATTAAGCGTGCTCAACCCCTTATTTGAAAAAATTTATGACGTACGCTTAGATGTCATTGCCGTAGGCACAGGGAAAGCGCTGCGTTTAGGTGAAAATGGTGATGTCGATGTGGTTTTTGTCCATGCACCCGCCGCGGAACTTAAATTTGTAGAAAGTGGCTACGGTATTGACAGAAAAGCCGTGATGCATAATGACTTTGTTTTAGTTGGCCCTAAAGCGAACCCAGCACAAATCAATGCGACTCAACCCAGCAAAGAAGCGCTTAAACGCATTGCCGAAACACAATCCGCCTTTATTTCACGCGGTGATGACTCAGGCACCCATAAGAAAGAAAAATCATTATGGCAACAAGCCGGAATAGAACCGAACGGCGTATGGTATTCGGCTGTCGGTCAAGGTATGAGCGCTGTACTTACCATAGCCAATGAAAAACAAGCGTATGCATTAACGGATCGCGGCACCTATATCGCACTCAAAGATAAAATAGATTTAGTCATAGCGAATGAAGGCGATGCCGCTTTATTTAACCCCTATCACATTATGGCGGTTAATCCAGCCAAACACCCACATGCGCGTTATGCTCTAGCCAAAAAATATATCGACTATGTCACCGGCGCAGAAGGCCAGGCATTGATCGGTGCTTATAAAAAGAAAGGTGAGCAATTATTTTATCCTGATGCACAAAAATAACAGATATTAATAAAATCAGGTGATTTGCCCTGTAAACGCATGGCAAATCACTTACTAATATACAAAAATCAGGCTACAGGGCTTATTTTTGGTACATTTTCAAGACTCAAACTAAGATAAGCAACCATATTTTATGCCAAGTTTAGCGACAAAATGTCGCGCGGCAAAATGCCACATTCCCCTTTCCAAAGCTTATCGCTACACTCTTTAAGTAATAGCTATCAGCACCGCTTAACAATCCACCATTATGACCGCCGATAGCTCTTAATATTTACCAATAAGGAGCGCCCATGAGCATCGAAAATTTAGATTACCAAGCAAAAATCATTGCCCCAACTCAACAACTCTTTGAGAAAATTAGCGGGCAAGCTAATGAACTGCTTGCACAAGCCAAACAATCCGCTTTAGAACTTCATGCCAAGGTTGCTGACACTGGCTTAGAATTTTATGCGCATCCCACAGAGACAGCCACTCGCTGGCAAGCTGAAGCCATAGAAAAAGGCAATCAACTCTATGCCACTTTTAATGACAATATATTGCCCGCAGTTAAGGCCGATTATGAGCAGTTAATCGTCACTCTTGTTGACTATGGCGTGCAATCGCGCCAATCATTTCAAGTTTTCTTAGATAATCCAGAACAAATTACCGTCGAAGCCTTTACCGCTTTTAATCAAGGCTTAATGTTTTATCTCAATAAAACTCTCGATATATCTTTAGTGGCTCTTAATGAGCTAAGCGATAAGGCTGATGAAATTATCAGTTTATTAATTGCGCAACCCCTAGAAACCATGGAAGCGTTCTATTATCAATCACTGGTAGTGGGTGAAATCTGTGATTTTCAATATAATTGAAGTTACGACATTTCG
>JACUUF010000231.1 GCA_014859465.1 Methyloprofundus sp. | reverse complement strand
GGGCGTTATAAATCATGTTTAGTGGATAGTGACCAGTATTTATTTACGCTTTATACAATCAAGCAATCAAGGGGTCCAATCAAGGGGTCAGCCAACTTGATTTACTGTAGGGAGGCGCAAAATCAAGAAAAGCGAACTCCCCGGATGCCTTGAACTCAATGATTAATAACTGCATAATCATTTTATGCAAAATTAGGCCGGGATTAATCATTTTATGAGCAGCGATAATCGTTTTATAGGCTACAAGTGGCTGGCCAACACCTTCGGGCTGCCATTCAACCATTATCACGAATCCCAGGTCGGCCGACGCCTGAAACAGTCTGAACGACCGGACGGAAGCATCCTTGATGAGTACACGACACAATACTATCCAGGCGACCGGATTATTGATCACATCCAGTTCGGATTGAAGTACGAAGGCCTTTACCTGGGCTTGCTGCAAAACGTTTTCAGGCGGATGGACGCGGCAGAGATAGCCGACTTCATCAATCAGTCGCCCAGCGGCAAATATGCGCGGCAGATAGGCTTTCTGTATGAATTCCTGACCGGCCAGGCGCTGTCCGGCGTGACCGGTTTGGCCGGCAATTATGTTGACATTGCTGATCCAGAACTTTACATCGTCCCGGACGGTGAGAACATCCCCAAATGGCGCATCAGAAATAACCTGCCAGGCGACGCCAGGTTTTGCCCACTGGTCAGGAAGACTGACCTTACCACGTACTACCTGCCCGTCGACTTCTCCATGCACATCCGGGAAAGTTATGCCGATGTTGATCCACGGATCTTCCGTCGGGCTGTGAACTACCTGTATTTCAAGGAAACCAAGTCATCCAACGAGATAGAACACGAGCGCCCAGGAACAAAGCGAGAAGAGCGTTTCGTAGAACTGCTCCGGCACGCCGGATCGGTCGGTCTGGATTACCGGTTAACCGAGACAGGCCTGGCCGAGTGCCAGCAGGCCATCACGGATGAACGGTTTAACCGTGATACGTTTCGTGGCGATCAAAACTATGTCGGCGAAAGTGGCCCCTATGGTATGCGGCCGTTTATTCACTTAATCGGTATGCCGCCGCAATATGTTGATGATGCCATGACCGGGCTCCATGACTACCAGCAACGGACCGCTGGCATGAACACTATTGTCAGGGCGGCCACGCTGTCGTTCGCTTTCGTGTTTATCCACCCGTTCGACGATGGCAATGGTCGTGTGCATCGTTTTCTGATTAATGACGTGCTATCAAGTGATGGCTTACTCGATCGAGGCGTTATATTACCGGTCTCAGCCGTTATGGTGAGGGCGTCACACCATTATGACGAAATCCTTGAGTCATTCTCTGTGCCGCTGGTGAAGGCGGCCAGATATGACCTCGACAACGATCATAACTTAACGGTACTTAACCCAGAGGAAATCGAGCATTTCTATCGGTATCCGGATCTGACGCGTCAAGTTGAATACCTATTCAAGGTTGTCGATGAAACAATTCGGGTCGACCTGGTCGATGAAATCAAAGCTATCATCTCGTTTGACAGGCTGAGAGAAAAGTTGAAGAACATCGTCGATATGCCATCTCGGGAAACCGAGCTGCTGATGAAGCTACTTCACCAGAATGACGGAAAACTATCAGCCGGCAAGCGTAAGCGACACTTTCTCTTCTTGGATGATGCCGAGGTTGCAGATATTGAGGAAGCCTATCATCAAGCCTTTTCCCAGCAGGGCGAAGACGAGGATGACGGGCTTGGCCCCCGGTAAAATAAAATCTGCAGAAAAACGGCCGGCCAAACTTATACGACACCCCCATCAAAAGCCCTTTTTCGCGGGATTTTTTGTTATCTCCGCACAATAAACTAACATCACACCAGCAAGATAAACTAACAACTCAACAACATGATAAACTAATCATGGTACAAACGACGGGCGGGAGAATTATCATGGCCACACCATCAGAAAACCTGGCAAAGTCTCTTCAATCGCTCAAAGCGCTACAAGATGAAGGGCTTGTTGCTATTCACACCTCAAAACTGAGTAGGACTGATCGTGAACGCCTTATCAAGCAGGGCTTTCTCCGTGAAGTTATGAAGGGGTGGTACATCTCATCCAGTCCCAACGAAAAGGACGGCGACAGTACACCTTGGTACACCGCCTTCTGGCGTTTCTGTGGGCAGTATCTCGATGCGCGATTTGGTGGAAACTGGAGTTTATCCCCGAACCTGACCACTCGCTTGATGTTGGCCCCCCGATAATCGATGTGGAACAATGACTTAACCTGACGCGGCACCTAGCGTAGAATATCTATATATCAGTGCTATACAGGTGGTGAAATATGGATGTTAAACACATAGATCTGAACACAATAAAGCCAGAATCCAAGGGTGATGGCGAGTTTTTCAGTTGGCAGCTCTTCAAATGGGTAAAGAAATTCTCTGAATACACCAGGATTTACCTGGCGCCCTGGAACAACGTCAACGGTTTCAACACTGACAAGCCCACACTAATGATCGGCTTTCGATTTGATGATGGCTGGGTTCACAGATGTGGTGAAAGCGTATATTCAAGATCAAGATATTGATGGGACGCAAAGCAAGTGCATCTAAGGCAGCCTCGTTTAACCTTCAAAATATAAGCGAACCTTTAATTTATTCGTCAACGGGGTTATTATGGCGCTATTATTAATGAACCTTGAATTTAGTGATGATTAAAGTAGCCTCCACTCAACAGTTAGGTGCCTTTATAAAAAAGGTGAGAAAAGACGCGAACATTCGCTTGGTCGATGCAGCGATGATGTCTGGTGTCAGTCATCCTGTATTGAGCAAAATTGAGCGAGGCTTAGAAAAAGGTGACGCTGATGCGTTTACCAGCCTTTTTAGTTTGTTGCCTCAAATGGGGATACGGACCTATCTTGGTAAATCTGGAAACGATCCGATTCAAATAAAAACGAAACAAGACTTTGCTGTTGAGATCATCAAACAAAGAAAGCAACAACATCTCAGTCAAGCTGATGCAGCAGGTCTAATTGAAATTAGTACACCCACACTAAGTAAGATTGAATCACCTGCCAAAAAGCCAGACAAGAAAAGTGATGTCCGATTAAAGATCTTATTTAAAGTGCTTCGCGGCTTTGGCCTTAATCTTTATCTGTATATGCCGGAGTAAGGTCAGGTCATGCTGAAGATCTGGTATCACGATAAGCTGGTTGGCTCTATTCATATTAATGAAGATGATCGATGGGAGTTTGAATATGAGCCGGATTGGAATTTATTCCCAATTATGCCTCAACTTCCTATTGGCAAGCCTATAAAAAAAGACGTTATTCATAACCGTTTAATCGAGTGGTTTATGGATAATTTGCTCCCAGAAGGTAATATCCTTGATGCGTATGCCGCTTCTGCAGGTATTCATAAAGATAATACCTATGGTTTGCTAGCTGAGTATGGTGGTGATGTGGCGGGTGCGCTGAGCATCACACCTGCGACAGCAGAGAAACCTTCTAATGAACAGCATTACCAGCTACTAACCCATGAAGTGCTACTAAAGAAAATCAAGGACTCACAAAAAGGGATACCCTTGATGGTTGCTGACGGCAGAAAGAGAATGTCGTTAGCCGGAGCTCAAGATAAACTGACGGTTAAATATCAAGATGGCCAGCTATATTTGCCAGAAGGGTATACACCTAGCACGCATATTCTTAAACCCAACAGCGTCAATAGTGAATATCCTTATTGTCCAGCCAACGAATACTTTTGTATGCAATTGGCCGACATTGTTGGGCTAAATGTACCTGCAACACATTTATTGAGCATTGATGATGAGCGCATCTATTTGGTTGAACGCTATGATCGTGTTGTTAAGGATGGTCAGGTTAAACGATTGCACCAAATTGATGGATGTCAGTTATTAGGACTACCTAAAAGTAAAAAATATGAAGATCAAGGTGGAGTAGATTTTCAGACATTAATGAATGACGCTGCATCAACTTGTGAAGAGCAAATTAAAACGAAACTTGATTTACTTAATTGGGTTATCTTTAACTACCTAATTGGCAACAGTGATGCACATGCGAAAAACTTCTCATTTCTCGTTACAAAAGAGAAGGTTGAACCCGCTAAATTATATGACTTGGTGTGTGTCGAGGTTTATCACAAGGATAACCGCTTATCATCATCGATTGCTGGCGAAATGAAGGCGGGTTTAATTGAGGGTGCTCATTGGGATGCGTTTTCTATAATGAATAATATCAAACCAGCTTTAACACGAAGCAGAGTGAAAGTGTTAAGTGAGAAGGTTAAGGCTGCAGCGTACCACCTCATCGATTCTGAGGTGTTTACTCACGATGAAAAGCTGTTCTTAGTTAATGTTATTAGCGTTATTGATACTAGAATCAATTTTATTGATGAAGCACTTAAAGAGCCTATGAGAACACGTTTAATCGATTTTGAAGACGTTAATGACGGCAGTACACGGATTGATGAGCATGTATTGTCAATGATGGGTGTAAGTACGGGGCTTAGGTTGTCTTGACCTCCTCCCTGCCCTAAAGAACGAAAATGCCTACAGAACATCAAAGTTCATTTTTAATACAGCCAATATGGAAAACTATAGGAAAATCACCTGAGTTGGCTGAAAACTGCCTTGATGTTTTTGTTTGGAGCGATGCGGGGTTTAGTCACTTTATATCTATGATAGCTAATCGTAGCCCCGACTCAAATGGAGTTACAAGGCAGACTAGAACAGCAATTTGGCTGTACAAAATGCTTCTTGAAATAAAGCATAATGGGAAATTTAATCATGTGCATATTATTGATTCGCTTTCATACAACACAAGAAATGATAAAGCATTTGCAACCGCTGGAAACGTAACAAACCGCTATATGCAATGTCCTCGTCTTACTAAGCCAGTAATCAATAAAACTAAACATCCCCATGGATAAATCCAGGGGGTTTTGTGGTGCTTAATGACTCAGGGTCTCCCGGCTCTCACCCATCGGGTTACAACATCCGGGCTGTAGGTGAGCTATCAAAAAGGAATTTATCCCAAGAAACACAAGTCGGACTTGTCCGGCTTGCAACCATGTGTCCGCTGAGAATCGCAAGACACAATCCAAGTTTGAGTGCGTCGAATGTGGGTATGCAGAGAATGCAGACCTCAATGCGGCCATCAATATTCTAAGGGCAGGACATGCCCGGCTCGCCTGCCAAGTGAACGGTGCTGTCAT
>JACUUF010000230.1 GCA_014859465.1 Methyloprofundus sp. | reverse complement strand
TTGAGTCACATTTTAACGTGTCTTTGTGTACGAAGGATTGTATCCAATCCATATCCAAGTATTTGAATCAGCAGAAGAGCACATTATTACTAGTTCCGTATCCTTTACCTATGTATCATAATATTTGCCACAGAAGTTCAACTTTCCTTTTCAGGAAATGAGAAGTAAGCTCTGTCTTTTCTACCTTATGAAACGAAAAAGTCTTTATATTGATCCTAGTGATACTTGACGTTAAAGGAAATAGAAGAAGGAAGAAAGTTAAGGTATGATAATTACATTAATATTTCTAAATTATATAGAGCACATTTTACATGGCTAGTTCCACTCAAATCAAAGCGCTGATGCAGTCGCATATTGACAAAGATGACGATAGATTTTTATCTGTTGCACTTCAGGTTGCTGCGCATGAGGCTAGAAATGGCCATGGCAAGCTTGCTCAGGAACTGAAACAACTAGTTGATAAAGCAAAAAAAAATAGTCAACTCGACCTACCTGTTTCAATAGCCAATAGCGTCAAAGACTCAACTGGTTTACTAACGACTAGTCACCCAAAATTACGATTTAATGATCTAATTGTATCTTCAAACGTAAAAGATAGATTGAAAAGACTAGTTAAAGAGCAAAAGTTTTTATCTACACTAAAAAACCATGGTTTATCACCAAGACGAAAATTGCTTTTGGTAGGAAAACCTGGGACAGGTAAAACTTATACTGCATCAGTACTTGCTGGAGAGTTGGGTTTCCCGTTGTTCGAAGTTCGCCTAGATGCTGTTATTACAAAGTACTTAGGGGAATCGTCAGCAAAGTTACGTCAAATATTTGATGCTATTAGAGATGTAAGAGGTGTGTATTTCTTTGATGAATTTGATGCGTTGGGATCTCATCGAGGTTCTAACAATGATGTCGGTGAAGCTAGGCGCATATTAAACAGCTTTTTACAAATGATTGAGCAGGATAATTCGAATAGTGTGATTATGTGTGCTACAAATCATATAGAGGCTCTTGACCATGCACTATTTAGGCGGTTCGATGATGTAATTCACTATGAGTTACCGTCTGATCATGAAATCGTTTTGCTGTTTAAATCTCGTCTTCATTCGTATGTCGCAAAAAACTTTTCTTGGCGAAAGTTGGCTTCAATGTCATATGGTTTAAGCAATGCAGAAATCACCCTTGCTGCTAATGATGCAATAAAAGAGATGTTAATCCATGATCAAAACTCAATTACTATCTCGATGCTTCAAAGTGCTATTGAAGACAGGAAAAATATCAGTCAACATCTTACCCTATAAGAAGAACTTTAATGGCGTATAACGATTTTGATAAACCGCACTTTTTTTTAAATTCTAACGCCACCTCTAAAGCTTTCACATCACCAAGCGGAGGTGGTGGTGCCCCCAAAACAATTCCAAAACAAGATCGTCCTACACACAGTGCTAAGCTGAGGGAAGACCTAGCAACTATTTCAACGAAATTAGAAACTTTAAAAAGAGAGGCTTCTGATATTGCTTTGACAATGGGAATTGGAATTCAGGCAGAATTTGAAAGCTTTCCTGATGTTGATATGGCTGTTGAAAGTTTAGCAAATGCTATTCACGGTATTGAACTTCATAACGTAAAAACAGTAAATAAAGATGATCAATTAATAGAAATAGCTACAGTTTTTATTCCTGATGGAAAGCTATACTCTTTTGAACAAAAAATTGTTGATTATCTCAATGAAAAAAAGAATAAAAATGGCGAGCCATTAGATAATCAAAAGTTACTTGATTCCATTCGGTCCATTCGGACTGCAGCATTTTCAGCCATTTGGTCTGATGATGATTCATTTTTGCCAGAGGACAAGGATAAACTTGTTTGGTGGGAGGTTTGGGTTTCTACACCAAGAAAAAGTAAGGAGTCAAATAATCACTATCAAGCAATAATTTCTGACTTTACATTGATAGCAAATGAAGTTGAGGTTACCGTCTCACAGCATAAGCTACGGTTTCCTGAACATACAATTGTTCAAGTCAAAGCTAGTCAAAATCAACTAACAAACAATACGCTGCTGCTAAGTCGGATCGCAGAAATCCGAGCCCCTAAAATAACTGCTGAATTTTTTGATTCCGCTAGCAGTGAAGAGCAGGAACAATGGTCTGAAGATTTATTAAAACGGCTGTATCAACCTAACACCGGAGACGAGCCCTATGTCTGCATTATTGATAGTGGCGTAAATGTTGAGCATCCTTTACTGTCGCCTTTTGCTAACCTTAGTGACCAATTAACCATTACAGATGATGATGATCCGACTGATAATCTTGGGCATGGTACTGAAATGGCAGGGCTCGCAATGTGGGGAGATCTCACCGATGTTTTAGGTTTAACGCAAATAGAAGTCATTAACCACAAATTAGAGTCAGTAAAAACTTTGAATTACAGTGGCGATAACAAGGAAAAGCCACTAGGCATAATCACATCTAATGCCATATCTGAAGTTGAATACAATAACCCTGAAAGGTCTAGGGTCTATTCAATGTCTCTTTCTTCAGGAACTGGAACAAATTTTGGGCGACCATCGTCGTGGTCAAGTGCATTAGACTCTTTGTCCGTTGATTTTCTAGGCGAAGGAGCAATCCCGCGGTTATTTACAATCTCTGCTGGCAATGCACGGATCACCTCAATGATGGACTACCCTGAATATAATTTTTTACAAGATATTCATGATCCAGCTCAAGCATGGAATGCAATTACAGTTGGAGCTTATACTAAAAAAGTAACATTATCTGAATCGAGTGATTCTCGACCATTAGCCCCATTGGGTGGCCTATCCCCATATAGTACGACCTCTCTTATATGGGATCGAAAAAACTCCCCAATTAAACCTGAAATAGTTTTTGAAGGTGGGAACATGGGTAAAGATGCGCTAGGGTGTGCGGGTATGAACGATTTGCACTTGCAAACGACTTACCGTGACTTTTCCACACGACACTTTCAATGCTCACACGGAACGAGTGCAGCTACTGCGCTTGCTGCTCGCTTTACAGCTCAAGTAAAATGTAAATACCCGAAATTATGGCCTGAAACCATAAGAGCTTTGACCGTTCATTCTGCTGATTGGACGGATGAGATGTACTCATTGGCTTCAGTAAAGCGTACGGATAAAAGTACAAAAAAAAGCGATATAAGTAATTTACTTCGTATTGTTGGCTTTGGCGTACCTAACCTAGAAAAGGCACTTAACAGTGCAAGCAACTCCCTCTCTTTAGTTATACAGGATGAACTACAACCTTTTATAAAGACAAAGGGCTCTGAGCTAAAAACCAAAGATATGCACTTGCATGAATTACCTTGGCCTAAAGAAATTCTACAGAGCCTAGGGGGTACAAATGTGGAGCTCACTATTACACTATCGTACTTTGTTGAGCCTAACCCATCCAGTCGAAATATATTAAACAAATATAGCTATGCAAGTCACCAACTGCGTTTTGATGTTAAGCGACCCGTGGAATCTGGCGCTGATTTTCAAAAACGTATCAATAAAGCTAACAGAGCTGATAAAGATGATAAGCCCAATTCAACAGAAGACTCAAATTGGTATATAGGAATCGATAACCGCCATAGGGGCTCCATTCACAAAGATATTTGGCGAGGTAGTGCCGTTGAACTTTCTGAGCGTGGCAAAATTGCAATATATCCTGCAAGCGGTTGGTGGAAAACTCGTCAATCTCATCAACGATTTAACTCAAAAGCAAGGTATTCATTAATTATTTCGCTTTCTGTTCCTGATGTTGATGTTGATATATATACTGAAATAGCGAGCAAGATCGCTGCTATGACAACAACCCCTGCAGCTATTAACATTGACACCTAAAGCTAAAAACTGCCCAAAATCGGCCTATATGGATACTATTTACCCAGTTCAAACTCAGAGTTTCTTCACTATGCCAGCATCAACCAATGATATACATTCCAATGCACACAATTTTTCACCGACCAGTAACCCTATTGCGGCATACGATAGTGTGACTTACAAACAAGAAGCAGCGATGGTTTTCCAGGGCTTGGCCGAAATGGATAAAGGCGAAGTTGTGACGCACGGAGCGCTTTGGAACGACTTGCTAGAAAAGTGAAGTTCATTAGATCAAACGCGTTTAAAACTCATAACTCCCGATAACCACCAGGCCTGGTGCTTTACTCGTTTAAGCAGTCTCCAAGATTGAGTCTGTTATTTCAAATCAATTGTATTCCCTTCTCTAAAGGCTCAGATTATCAAATACCTAGTTGTGATGGGTGGGGCGAAATTCGCTGTTAAAGACCCGTTGTTTCAGGGTAATCTCACATAAGGAGGAGGCATATGTCTACAGAATATACCGATAAAGTTGCCGTGATTACTGGTGTGAGTTCTGGGATTAGATTTGCTACCGAGCTAGGATTTTGACGAACTAATCCAAACGTCATTCATCGCCAAAAATACAAACCCTACATTATTCGTTCTCATTTGATACGACAACGTAGGGTTTGCCTTCATCGTCAATGCTCACATTAAAATTAATGGGTCGACAACAAACCTCACAGTCTTCAATATAGTCCTGTTGCGATACTGAACAATCAATGACGGCCTCAATGGTTTCGCCACAATAAGGACACTGCACTTCTTTTGTTACGATCAGTTGCATAAAGCAAATAAACTCCCATATTGTATAAGTTACGTGTTCAAAACCTTCATTTTAGGCTCAAGTTTCTTAACCTTGAATAACGCCAGGCCTGGTGGTTTAGTTATGAATTCTCACTTGCTTGTTGGGCTGCGTGGTGGGCGACGGCAAAAGCCTTGCTTTCTTCGTGATCATATTGCTTGTAAGCATTATTGAAAGCTTTAAGAAATGCCTTTTTCTGGTGCGCGGTGTAATTTTTAACTTGTTCTTTTGGCAGATCACTAATAGTTTTGTATGGCATAGCGTGCCTCCTACTTATTTCCAAACTTGTACTAAATGTCCTCACTCAACCGTCACTTGCTGTGTCGGTAAAACTTAATAAATAGTTACTCGTTCCAACTATACCATTTGCCATAATAATATGAGATTCACAAATAAATTGAACTCACTCTTTTAAAGAGTATTATCAATAATATGCCCTGATGGTTTGGTCAGTTGATAGTGCGTTTATACCATTCGCTTCGGGGGTTTTAATCTACGAAGGAGGTTTTATGTCTACTGAATATACCGATAAAGTTGCCGTGATTACGGGCGCGAGTTCTGG
>JACUUF010000229.1 GCA_014859465.1 Methyloprofundus sp. | reverse complement strand
TAAAGATATTAGCTTACTAACGTGCTAAAAGCACACTCACTAAAAGGTTTCAAATTGATAATTGATATTTACAAAAGCACAAAAAATGGCAACAAATATATATCGGTCCCTAAAGGTACAAAGATTGCGCAATTAGAGCTTCCAGACTCTATAGATCCTGATATTTTGACTTTGTCACCATTCAAAACCAGATTAGAAATACAGCCTAAAAAAGCCCATCCAGCACTCGACCAAGATGATATTATTCAACAAATACAGACAAATGGTTATGCTATTCACGAAGCGAAAATAGTCATGACTATTGGCACTGTAAAGTAATTTTTAAGCTTGTATTGCAGCACTAATAGCCGCAATACAACGCTAAATAACCACGATTTTATTTATATCAAAGTCATCGACTACTCTTCGCCCTACATAACCACGGGTATTGGACAAAATACGCGCGCCAGCGACCCTATAATCACCGATACTGTGCGTATGACCGTGAAACCAAACCGCTATATCATACTCATGAAATAGTGACTTCAAATCATTACAATAGGCTAGTTTTTTAATGGCATTGGGAGAATCATACCAACTCCATTGCGTTGGCGCATGGTGAGTGACGACCACGGTTTGACCAGCAAAAGGCTTGGCCAATTCTTTTTCTAGCCATGATTTTGAGTAATTATATAAGGCGGTAAATTGCTTGGGATTATACATGCCATCTGCGTAACGTATTTTCCTAAAATCATTCAAACTTAGGCATAAAGCATCAGCCGTATCTTGACCTTGAATAAATAAATCTGCCCATAATGAACAACCAATAAAGCGTACACCTTTAAACTTAACGGTATTATTCTCTAAAAAAGTAATCTTAGTATTGGCACATTTATCACGTAACATGCGCAGAGTGTCATGATATTCACGCGTATAAAATTCATGATTTCCTGCTATATAAATCACAGGCTTGTTAATAGATAACAGCCACTCTATACCTTGATCATAAATACCTATATCACCAGCCGCAACTATGATATCCGCATCGTTATCAGGTAAATCAGCTGCGCCAAATTCTAGATGTATATCTGAGAAATAATTGATTCTCATATTAAGCTAACCTACAGCAATCTGTTTTTTTTATCGGGGTTCATATATACTTCAGTGTAATTGTAATTACGATAAAAAACCACTCACTATGTCAATTAGCTCTAGAAAAATCACTCAAGCAGTTCTGGTTGGAAACGTTAAAGTCGGCGGCGGCGCACCCATTGTGGTCCAGTCCATGACTAATACTGACACAGCCAATATTGAAGCCACTGTCAAGCAAGTGATGGAACTTGCTAACGCAGGTTCTGAATTAGTACGTATTACCGTTAATAATGAAGAAGCAGCTCAAGCAGTACCTGAAATTCGCAGACAACTCGATGCTAACGGCTTTTCTGTGCCTTTAGTTGGCGATTTTCATTTTAATGGTCATAAATTACTAGAAATGTATCCTGAGTGCGCTAAAGCGCTAGGGAAATTCAGAATTAATCCTGGTAACGTCGGCAAAGGCTCTAAAAGAGATACTCAGTTCCAACAAATGATCGAATGCGCGGTTAAATATGACAAACCGGTACGTATCGGCGTTAATGGCGGAAGTTTGGATCAAGCAGTATTAACGCGATTATTAGACGAAAACAGAGCAAAAGCGGAGCCGCAAGAATTACCTGCTATTACCCGTGAAGCGATTATTATTTCTGCGCTAGAAAGTGCTGCCGTTGCAGAATCTTATGGTTTAGCAAGAAATAAAATTATTCTGTCTTGTAAAATTAGTAACGTACAAGAATTGATCAGCATTTACCAAGAGCTATCAAGTCGCTGTGATTACACCCTACATTTAGGCTTAACTGAGGCGGGCATCGGCTCTAAAGGCATCGTTGCTTCTGCTGCAGCACTTTCTGTTTTAATGCAGCAAGGTATTGGCGATACAATTCGTATTTCTTTAACACCCGAACCAGGCACAGCACGAACTAAAGAGGTCGTGGTCGCACAAGAAATATTGCAAACTATGGGGTTTCGCGCTTTTACGCCAATGGTTATTGCCTGTCCTGGTTGCGGTCGTACGACCAGTGATTATTTCCAAAAATTAGCCATGGATATTCAGAACTATTTACGTGAGCAAATGCCAACTTGGCGTGAGCAATATAAAGGCGTAGAAGAAATGGAAGTCGCTGTAATGGGTTGCGTTGTTAATGGTCCTGGCGAAAGTAAAAATGCCAATATTGGTATCAGTTTACCCGGCACAGGCGAAATACCGGTTGCACCAGTTTACGAAGATGGCGAAAAAACAGTCACGCTGAAAGGTGATAGAATTGCCGAAGAATTTCAAGTTATCGTAGAAAACTACATTAAGCGCACCTACAGCGCATAATAAATATAAAGTAATATGAGTTTCATGCCCCCATAATCTAAATCTAACCTGTATGGCGCGCAATATAAAAAAGCACGTGCTAGTTCATATTCTGTATTCCACACGCTACATACAGGTAACTTTGGGCCATTATTTAAACTCAGTACCAACTCATAACCCCTTTTTTTGAGGGGCACATTTTATTCAATTATCGAACATAACGGTTAATACTCATGAGTATGTCGGAAAAAACTGTAAGCTCCTCACTACAACAATTAGAACAACAACTCGCAGATAAAAATCCAGCATTATTACAAGCCTTTAGGTTATATCATGAGCTGGATCAAGTAGCCTATAATCTTGGGCTTATTGGTATAGATGATTCCTTAGCTAACAAAACTTCATGGTCACCGATTATCACTGTTATCGGTGATGCTTCATCTGGCAAAATTGAATTTATTAATCATTATTTAAACTCGACCCCCCCAGCCATTGATCCACACAGTATTCATGCCCAATTTACAGTACTGATATACCGTGATGATCAGTCGCCAATGACTCTACCCGGAACAGCTGTTGATGGTGACCCGCGTTTTCCTTTTTTTCATATTAGCGAGCGCCTAGAGCAGCTAGAAAAAGGGGCAAGCCGCAATATAAATAGCTACTTGGAATTAAAAACCAATAATAGTAACCAGCTCAAAGATAAAACGATTATTCTTGCTCCAGGCTTTGCCGCAAACCAAAAGCAAGCTGAGACAGAATTACTCCGCGAACATGCAAGTACACTGTCTGATCTAGTTTTTGTTTTCTTTGATGCAAGGCAGTCTACACTTGAAGATTTCCGCAGCTCGCTAAGTCCCTTCCTTAAACATTCAGCGAGAAGCAATAACCCAAGTAAATATATCTACGTGATTAATGAACCTTCCAATAATACTGAATCGGTTGATCTTAACAACTGGAAACAACAGTTAATTCACTTAGGCTTAGAAGCGGGACAATTTTTTGTCTTATCAGAAAGCACCACAAGCACACAACAAGCAATTGAGCAAAAATTAACTAATATTGATGTAGAAAGTGCTTATCGTATCCTTAACAACCTACAACAGCATATTACTGAATTTGATACGGTTGTGGTGCATGAAGTACAAAAAGGCATCGATCTGTGGAAAGACCGCGCGCACTTTACCTTAACCATCGTACTTAGTTTTATCGCACTCACGCTTGTTGCTGGTGAAATTCAAATGGGCTTATTAGCCGTATTACTTGACCCTTTTGTCGCCTCAGTCGCCTTATTTTTACTGATTGTTTGCCTAATTCCCGTACATATATACAGCAGTAAAGTACATGCCAAATTTATCGCCAAAAAACTGGCAGAACGTCAAGTTGAGCTCGGTCTAATAGAAAACCTTCCCGCGCTATTTAACAAAAGTATTACCTTATGGCGCATACTCCTACCTATCAGACAACCTGTAGGCTGGACTAGTGATGTTAAAGATACATTAGATATGCTTACGACCAGAGCAAAAGGTTTAGTGCAATCACTAAATAATACTTTCAATACTAGCAGTGCCACTCCATCTGCATCTAAAGAGGAGACTTTTTTGAATTTATAAGTATTCAGCCTTAAAGACTCTAACTTGACGAACTAACGCTTCATCCTCTGCTACTGGCCAAAAAACACGCGCCTTCTCCAGATTAAGATGGCTGGAGAAGGAAAAATAGAAAACACCTTGAATTTCTCACCATGCCAGCCATCCCCTACAAGGGGTTAATTAACCAAAAGAACGGTTTGTCCCAGCATCCATCTGAAGCCCTTGTTATCAATGGCTTGCAGCCGAAAGATAGATTTCAAGTTGACCGATTGGTTTATCTCTGAATTCGCTGTCATCCTTTCGCGTTCTTGCGTTACGCGCCTAACGCATGATATAAGTTGATCCCATTCGTCATGTGCGCTTCCGACACCGGAGCGGCGCGACGTTGAACGGACCGGAACGGATGGTGAATGAGTTTCGGAACCAACTCAAGGTGCCCTACTCGACTCAGAGCCAATATCGGGTAACGCCCTTCACCATTGAAGTAAGGAAGCGTTTCATGAAAGCACAGCATTTCTGTCAAGGTTTATTCGTCTTGTTTTTCGGGGTCTATTTAGCGGCCTGCACACCCAGTGCGACGCGAGTCAATTCCTCGAACGCCGTTTCCTCTGTTCAACCCGTCATGGTTCCAGGATTTGACGAGCCGCTGATTTATCTCAATGCAGCGACGGCAGATTGGATTCCCCTGGTAAAACCGGAAACGCAGCCCGAGGCGACTGACTTGGAACGCTTGTCCCAATACCAGCGACTCAACCGCAATACGCCCTGGGAAGCCGCCATCCAATTGAATTTAGGTTTGGCCTATTACCGCAACGGTTACTTTAGCCAAACCTTCGCCGCTTTCGAAAAGGCGTGGATACTCAGCAAAGACCACAAACAAGCAGAAGCGAAAGCTTTAGCCGACCGGGCTTTTGGCGAACTCATCCGCATGCATGCCCGTTTGGGCCATGCCGATCGGGTAGAAAGTTTATTAGCTTCCGTCAAAGGCCGCTCGTTTACCGGCCCAGCCACCGCCGCTGTCGCCGGCGCCGAAGAAGGGCTGTGGATGATGCGTAATAATCCTGGCATCACTTATTTGTGCGGTCCAAAGGCACTTTACTCCGTGCTCAAATGGCAACAACCCGATGCGGAAGGGCTGCAAGTGCTCGATGCTTATCGTTCGGGGGTCAACGGCGTTAATTTGATTGAATTAGGCCAATTGACCGAACAAGCCAACATGCAATATCGGACGGCCTATCGTGCCGCTGGGCAAAGCATTCCGGTGCCGTCCGTGATCC
>JACUUF010000228.1 GCA_014859465.1 Methyloprofundus sp. | reverse complement strand
TAATTATTTACATTTAAAGATGTATAGATAAAAAGGAAGATGCTTTTATGAAAGATGAAGTCGTACTTGCAAAAAAGAAAGAATTTGTTGGTTTTATTGAAAATGTTCTTGAGGAATATCAGCTATCTGCCGAAGCAACTCCTGAAATCCTGAATCCATCGTACATTGATTTTAAAAAAATGGCACAAAACGCTCTCAAACAAGTTAAAGAATCTGAGTTACTTGTTCCTCTTGTTGGTGGGTTTAGTGCTGGTAAGTCTACAGCGATTAATGCTTTATTAGGTGAGGAAATTTTGCCGGTGGCGGTGACAGCAGAAACTGCTATTCCAGCAGAGATACGTTTTGCTGAAGAAGATTACATCATCGCCATAAAAACACAAGAAAATGGCGCTGAGGAATCAAGGCACCTAGTTTCAGAACTTTCAACGCTCAGTCAAAGTGCTTCTGAGTATGAGGTAGTCAAGATTTATTTAAACCGACCGATTTTAAGGGATATTTTACCTTTTACTTTGGTGGATATGCCTGGTTTCGAGTCTTCGAATAGCGCGCACAATTATTCAATCCTTCGTTACATTACAAAGGGAGCTTTTTATTTTTTCCTTGTGAATATGAAAGACGGTTCACTGAAGAAACAAGACTTTATCAGGTTGAGTGAGATTTATGACTTAGGAAGGGATTTCACTGTTTTCTTAACAAAAAAAGACTTGTCCAGTGCTGAAGAAATTGAAGCTATAACTAAGTTTGTTAAAGAGCAGGTTGAGTCAGAGTATGGCAGTCACATTGATGTTCGTTCAGTTGATTCTGATGATAATGATCAATTCCTCAATGCTTTAAAACAAGCAAATCCAGAAGAGTTATTTTATCGTTTGAACATTAACTTAGTAAAAGATGTCTTTTATCATGCAGCAAGTGATTTGAATACCGCTTTGTCTGGACTCAAGACTGATGCTCAAACGATTGAAAAGGAACTAAGTGATCTAGAAGAGTCGGTGATAAATATTACATTATCAAGAGATCAACAAATTGAGTCTATAAAGTCTGGCACGTTGATAGAAGTTGAAAATAGGGTTGTTGCTAAAGTAGAAAGTCAACTACAGTCGTCAGTACAAGATTTAGCGAATAGTTTGGGTGCAAGCTCAGAGTCGTTTAATAAAATGATTTCTGATCTTGTTCGAGGTGTTTTAGTAAGTGAGTTGAATCGAGAAATCGGGCGAATGTCTAATGATGTTGTTAATCGGTTCTCAGGTTCGATGAATTTTAACTTTAAGGATGTGCAGCTTGAGAAAGATTGGGCAAATACTTTAATCGATAGTCTTCAATCACAAATTATGAGTGCCTTAGTTAGCATAAACTCAGATGGAAAAAACAATTCAAAAATAGGTACTGGTATTGGAGCCATGCTTGGTGGTTTAGCAATGGCTATACCACACCCTGTAATAAAGGTTGTGATGATGGTTTTACCAGGCATTATTGGGGCTATATTTGATAACGTCAGAGCTTCTAAAGAAAAGGAACAAAAAATAAATGCCATTCAATCTCAAGTTATACCAAGTGTTATTTCCAGTGTGCGAGCAGAAGTTTCAAATGTCTTGGTAGAAGTCTCTAATATTTTAGTGAAAACAGTTTCAGACGAGTTTGAAAGAAAGCTGCATGACAAAAAAGTTATTTTAGATCGTGCTAAAGGTGAACATTATGAAAATGTCGCACAATTAGAACAAGCAAAATCTACTCTGGAAGGAAGTTTAAAAAATATTAATTCATTAGCAGAAAAGATAATTGCATAAGGGAATGGTTTAACAATTATGAATGCAGAGAAATTACAACAATCGCTTGCTACTTTAGATGAGGTGTTTTCTAAGTTTGATGACATCGTTGATGTAAAAGCGAGAGAAATTAAATCAACCCACTGTAGTTACACTTCAGTACAAGTTCGAGATCATGTTGCTTCTTTAAAAAACACAAGTCGCCTCTTAAAGGTGGGGATTATTGGACGTGTAAAAGCCGGGAAATCATCGCTTATTAATTCGCTACTGTTTGATGGAAAAGATATATTGCCTAAAGCCGCAACACCAATGACTGCAGCTTTAACGACAATTAAACACAGCGATGAGTTTAAGGCCGAGGTAGAGTTTCTTGACCAAAATGATGTACATAAACTTGAAGAATTGTCTGAGCGTTATAGCGTTGAACTTGCCAAAGCAATTGACCATGAGGTTACACAGCTTTTGGATAGGGAGAACTCACGTTTACCGCATGGTGCGCCATTAAAGACTGCACAAGATGTAAGAGAAAGAGCAGAACGTGCTGCCAAAATAAAGTTTGACCAAGGTGCTCTAACATTAAAATCAGCTTACGATCAAATAGGGCGGATACAAGAGTCGACCGTTAATGTATCCACCCTTCCTCAGAGTAAAGTTTTAGACGCTAATTCCGCAGAAGATTTGAGCTTACAATTACACGACTATGTTGGCTCATCAGGGCAATACATGCCTTTCACCCGCACACTTCACATTAGCATGCCTGTTGAAGGGTTATCAGATATCGAGGTAATAGATACGCCGGGCTTAAATGATGCGGTTGCCTCTCGTGAACAACGAACCTATGAGATGCTGAAAGAATGTAATGTGGTATTCATAGTTAGCCCTGCTGGACAGTTTCTGCATGCCCAAGATTTAGATCTCGCAAATCGCTTATCTAAAAGAGAGGGTGTACAGGAAATATACATTGTCGCCAGTCAAGTAGATACCCAATTACATAGCAGTGAAAGAAAAAAATATGATGGACGCTTGCCAGATGTGATCAATGGTGTTTCTGGTATTTTAGAAGATCAGGCTTTAAAAGCACTTACTTCGCAAGAAAATGAGGTGCTAAGCGACATAGCTCAACAGCAAGGGCGCTTATTTGTAACTTCGGGGATTTGTCAAACCCTATTGGCTCAGCCAGAATCTTTATGGGATCAAAATGCCGCGCATGCATTATCGCTTTTAAAAAGAAGCTACCCTAATTATTTCGAAACCCAAGAAGATCAGACGCGGTATTTGAACTTATTGGCAGGGCGTGATCGGTTGTTATCAGTTATTTCAAATGTGCGTACGCAAAAAGAAAGTATCTTGATCAAGCAGCTTGATGACTTTGTAAACGCACAAGCCAATTCGCTTGAAGAATCGATTAATAAACTAACCAAGCACTTTGATGGCGTAATTGAAGAAATTGAAACAGCCGACATTGCGGTTGCGGCAGAAAAATTAAAGCAACTCCAAAATGTACGTGAAAAAGGCAGTCGTGCAGCTAATTTAACGTTTGTTGATTATGTCGAAGAGCTTGAATCACGCGTCGTCACAGACCTTGAAAACAAAATTCGTGCATTGCAGAAAGAGCTTTCGTCAGAAATGAACTCTGCTGAAGGAACGGGAACGGAAACTATTCAGGTTAAAAAGGACGGTTTACTCTCAGGAATTGCTCGTTTATTTGGTGGAGGATATCGTGATGAGCAAGTAACTTTTAATACCTTTCAAGCAGGCAGTGCACGCAGGGCAATAGAAGAAGCGCGCGCTCAAATTGAACAGGAGCTTAGAACGATTCTTTATGCAAGTTTAAATTCATGGCGAAAGCAGCTAACCAGTCAGCTAGTTGCTAAGTTAAGAGAAACCATCGGCGATAAAAACGTGGATGCCGATCAACTAACGGTAATTAGTAAGTCCGCTATTAAAAACATGCGCCAACTCCCTGACCCGACTATTTCCGACTTACCCGCTTCATTGGTTAAAAGTGGGGTGTTACGCGGTTATGAAGCTGATGAGTATTTACGAGAAGCTAATACCTACAGTCAAACCCTTGTTGCAGATGCGCGTGGCTATCTTGGCGTTATGAAGCAGGCCATATCTGAATTAGAAAAATTTGACATGGGTGAAAAGCTCTTCTCTAGCTTGGAAGTAGAAATGTCGCAGTTTAAGAACATGGTTGAAAATAAAAAGGTAACAATAGATAAGCTTCAGCTGTTTAAAACAAAATTGTCGGAATTGAAATAAGGATTGTAATGTGTCGGACGTATATAAGGAAAAACTTGAGTTAATAGAGAATATGTACACGGATCTTGATAAACGCTATTCCTTGATCTCGAACCTGATTAGTCCAAAGGTTGTGTCAACGGAAAGGTATAAGGCGTTTAAAAAAGTCGTGTATGAAGATTTTGTTCCTTTCATTAATAAGGTGAACGTGGTTTCAAATGAAGCAGAGCTTGTAATGAAGCTAAAAGGCATAGAGGATCAGCTTAGGTTAGTTGAGTCACTAAAACGATTTAACAATAAAACGATAGTGGCGGTTTCTGGTGGCTTTAGTAGTGGTAAGTCATCATTTATATCCAGTTTATTTAGTCAGCAAGACATTCAGCTACCTATCGGAATAGAACCGATGACTTCTATTCCAACCTATATCGTTCATGCAGATAATTTGGAGCAGGATAAACAGAGTCCCGTTACTGGCTATACAAAAACAGGTGGTGAGGTTGAGATTCCGTTAGAACTTTATTCACAACTTTCACATGAGTATGTTAAAGAGTTTAGGTTTAACTTAAAAGAACTCTTGCCTTTTATGGTCTTAGAGACAGATATACAGGCTCATCCGCACCTGTGTTTTATAGACTTGCCAGGTTATAATCCAGGTGAGCGTATAGGTTTTACTGGTCAAGATGAACTTTCAGCCTCTGAATTTATGACTCAAGCCCAATGCATCTTGTGGGTCATTTCGATTGATGCTGGCACGATTTCTCGAGACGACATTGACTTTATGCGTGAGCATATACCAGAAGGAGCCAAGCTCTATGTGGTGTTAAATAAAGCTGACTTACGTCCACCTTCAGATATTGAGGATATTATTAATGGAATTGCAGGCCTGTTAGAGGTTGATGGTGTTGAGTTCGACGGTATTAGCGCTTATAGCAGTGAATTTCAACAAGAGTTCAGTTTTTACAAGCAATCACTTCATGACGTATTAAGCTCATGGGATGAAAAACGTGATACTTACAAAAACATTCTCGTTGAGCTGTCAGAGGTTTTTGCAATCTATAAAGAAGCGATTGTTCGTCAAATAGAAGAAAAAAGTGAAGTCAGTAGCAAGTTGGTGAGTCTTGAGCTGGATTTGCATGAACTAGGCAGCTTTGAAGAGGTTGATGATAGTCCTCAGCAATATAGTAGTCAGGCCTTAGAACGACGACAGGAAAAAATTGAAACGGTAAAAGAAACACTGTGG
>JACUUF010000227.1 GCA_014859465.1 Methyloprofundus sp. | reverse complement strand
CCCTATAGCCCCTTTGTTACAACGTTTAGAGGTACGCGCGGGTTTGTTGGCGGGCTTACTATTGCTGCTACTCATGGTCAGTGAATTAACACTGTTTGTTAGACAATATACCTTGGAAACTGAGTATCAGCCATTACAAAGTCGTTGGTCTCTGCTTGATGCAGCTAAGCGCCGAGTGGATGACGAGATTAAAAACATTAAAAAAACGCAAACTGAATTAAACCAACAACAGACCGAGCAACAACGTTTAAAATCCCGACTAGACTTTTATTATCAGGCGATTCCGGCACGAGTCAGTTTAATTAAAGATTTATTAGGCGCATTACAAATTGCGGTAACCAATGAGGTGATTGTGACGAGTTTAACTGAAAGTGATAGAACGCAAGATCAATTACCACTGCTGCCTGAAATCAAACCCAATGAAACGGAAAAAATGTTAGATACAGAACACTTTACTTTGCAGGCTTGGGCATTAAGTGAATCAGCGGCTCAGTTTTTTATACAGACGATGCAAAAAACGCTGGCGCCCTCCAACTTAGAGGTTCGTGATGTGCCCGTGGTAAATAGTACCGGGCCTATGGGCTTAAATGGCTTTAGTATTAAAATGCAATTGGTCAGGCGGGTTCCCCTAGCTTCATTGCGATTACAGCAGATTGATTGATGAAGCGTTTACAGTTAAATCCGCGCGAGCAATGGTTGTCGGCACTGGTCATTAGTTTTGTTATTTTAGGCGGTTATGCCTTATTGCGTTTTATACCAGCGAATAATGAAATCGCAGGATTAGAAGAAAAAATCAAAAAAACGCAATATAAATTATTAAAAACACAGGTGTCAGAAGAGCCTGATGAAGATGTTGAGGCGCTAAGAACTGAGTTGGATAAGATTAAAACAGATATTGCTGAGATCAATGAAATGTCGAGCAACTTGACCCAGCGTTTAGCACCATTTGATTCGCAATCGCTTAAATTGGAAATCTCACAATTAGCTAAACGCAGTAAAGTGTTTATCCGCCGTAATGAAAAAATGCAGGTAGATAATGTGCTGCCAAATCAAGCAAATAAAAATTATCGAAAAAAAAAGCAAAAGCAAAAGCAACCGTCGCAGACGTTAACGCAAGATTTAATTTTGCCAGAATCGGCCGATTGGGTTAGGCGGATGTCGCCAGGTACTTTATTTTATCGTCCCATGCAACGAGTCGAGCTTGTTGGTTCTTTTTTGGGGATTCGGCAATTTATTCATGGCTTAAGTGATTTATCTTATCAAGTGACGGTGGTTAAAATAAATATTAAAAAAAGTGATACAGAAGCGCCTATCGGCTATCCTCAAACACTATCGGCTGAGCTGATTCTGGCATTATAAGTATTGATATGGCAATTACAGAAGAAAAGTTACTCGATGCCGCTATCCGTTGCGGTTTAATTGAGGGCTATCAGCTAGAAGCGTTACGCTTAGAAGCGCGTAAAAAAAGATACCCTTTAATGGCGGTTGTTCAGGCGCATTTTCGCTTCCCAATGGCGATATTATATCAAGCGATTGCCGAACAAAATGGGCTAGAGTATGTCCAGTTGCATCATTGGGATGTTGAAACGACTTTATTAAAAAAAATACCGCCTAACTTATTACGCCGTAAACAGTTATTGCCAATGCAGCAAGCGGGTCGGCGTTGTTTGGTGCTGGCTGATCCTTTTGATCGTGCCGCTATAGATTCGGTACAGCGCCTGTTGGGACAGGCGTTACCGATTGTGTTAACTGATGCAGCTAGTTTAAGCTTAGCCATTTATCATCTATTAGCGCCTCCAGCAGAGAGTAACACGCCAATGGAGGAAACCGATTTAGTGATGCTACTAGATCAGATTATCCGTGAGGCGTATTTAAATCATTCTTCAGATATTCATTTGCTGGCTGAAAAAACAGGGCTGCGGGTGCGCTTACGCGTGGATGGTAAACTGCGTGATTTTCCTTTTAAAACCGATAGACAAACAGCCCTGTCTTTAATCTCAAGGGTTAAGGTGCTATCAGAATTAGATATTGCTGAACAGCGTCAGCCCCAGGATGGTGGGTTTTCTTATCATCTGGCAGCACCGATTGATTGTCGTTTTAATATTCGTGTGGCGACGGTGCCTATTCGTGAGGGCGAACGCGTAACCATGCGTTTGTTAGACAGTGAAAGCGTCGCCTTGAGTTTAACCGATTTAGGCATGTTGGAGGCTGACCTTTTACGTTTTAAACAAGCGATTAATAAGCCTTATGGCTTGGTTTTGTTAACAGGCCCCACAGGGAGTGGTAAATCGACCACTTTATGTGCGGCTTTGCAGGAAATCAACCACCCTGACATCAATATTATGACGGTAGAAAATCCGATAGAGTATGTGATAGAGGGAGTATCTCAAGTACAAACGAGCACAAAAGTAAGCTTTGCCAGCGCGCTACGTTCATTTTTACGTCACGACCCTGATGTGCTGATGGTCGGAGAAATTCGTGATCATGAAACCGCTGATGTGGCGTTAAAAGCGGCTATGACTGGGCATCGTGTTTTTTCAACCTTACATACTAATAATGCGGTTAGCGCAGTGACGCGTTTAGCGGATATAGGCTGCGAGCCTTTTTTGATTGCTTCGACTGTTAATGCGGTGATTGCCCAGCGTTTGGTCAGGCGTTTATGTGCACATTGTCGAGAAGAAAAACCGGTGAGCGAACAAGTGGCGCAGGCATTGGGTATAGAAACCGGATTGAGCCTGTATCATGCGGTGGGCTGTGCATTATGCCAACAAACAGGATTTCGTGGGCGCTTAGGTTTGTTTGAAACCTTGTGGTTTGATGACGAACTATCGCGCATGGTCGCTCAGGGTGCCAATGAAGAGGCGTTGTTAAGCGCCGCGGGTGAGCGTTTGCAATTTATGTGGCAAGACGGCCTGGAAAAAGTCTTACTTGGCTTAACCACCTTAGATGAATTACGCAGCGTGGTAGTTTATCAGCCGCAGTCAACCCGCAAAAGTGAGGTTTTGAGTGGCTAATTTTTCATATTATGCGCTAACTCGTCAGGGTGTCGAAGTGCGCGGTCAGGTGCAAGCCGATGATATTAATGCGGCTCAACAAGATTTACGCCAGCAGGGTTTTAATGTGATGGAATTAAAACCAAAGCGTGAAGGAAGCATTTTTTTTGGCCAGGCTAATTTTTCTGATTGGTTAGCTTCACAGCGTTCGGTCAGTTCTAGTGCGTTAATTTTCTTTTTTCGGCAAATGGCTTTTATGCTAAAAGCGGGGTTGGCGGTTGCACAAGCATTGGAGTTAGCTGAAGCACAAGTAGCCAGTGCTCGATTAAATTTAACTTTGCGTATCATGCTTAAAGATATTGAAGCGGGCCAGTCATTATCATTAGCAATGAAAAAACATCCAGCTGTGTTTAGTGACATGATGGTCAATCTAGTGGTCGCAGGTGAAACAACGGGCGATTTAAGCTCGATTATGGAGCGCTTAGCCATTCATTTAGATAAAAAATCAGCATTGCGCGCGCAGATGACCAATGCCATGATTTATCCTTGTATTGTTGTCTTCGCGGCTATTGGGGTGGGTGTCTTTATGGTGGTAAAAATTATTCCTCAATTTGCTAAGTTTTTATCAGGTAAAGGCAAGGTGCTACCTCCTTCGACGCAAATGTTAATTGATATTTCTGATGCTATCAGAAGTCATGGCGTGCTCATTATCGGTGTGCTTATTGCTTTTATCCTATTCATATTAATCTGTTATCAAACGCGAATAGGACGCTTAGTTACCGATAATGTGCTGTTACGCGTGCCGGTTATGGGAAATATGTTAGTCACTGGCTCGATGGCGCAATTATCTTGGGGCTTATCTATTTTATTACGCAGTGGGGTGCCGGTCTTTGAAGCAATGAAAGTGACTTCGCACCTGCTAAATAATAAGGTGTACGCCAATCAATTAATGGTTTGTTCTGATAAGATTTGGCAAGGTAAAGATATTGCACGTAGTTTAGATCACCCCAAAATTCCGCCTTTAGTCGTTCACATGATTGCCGTAGGCGAAAAAACAGGTAGCCTGGATAATATATTAGAGGAGCTTGGAGTGTATTACGAAAGCTTGTTAGCGGTTGCTATTAAACGTTTATCAGCGATGATTGAGCCCGCCATGATTTTAGTGATTGGAGGCATGGTCGGGTTTGTATATTATGCGTTTTTTCAGGCTTTATTTTCATTGGTTAATTAAAAGAGGACTGTTTTTTTAATGCAAAAAATAATGGTATTAAGTGTTAGTTTGTTGGTGTTACCGTTATCCGCTAATGAAGAGATCTACTATAACTCTGATTTAGACCAGAGTACTGCGGGACACCACCAATGGAGCCGAGATCCTTTTACGCCAAGTCAGTTGATGTATGAGCAAGTGGGAATGCAAGATAACAAGGCCAATAATATATTAGGGTTTATTCCTTCATCGCAAACGACAAAAATACCTAAGATGAAGCTCAAAGGACTAATAAATAAAGATAAAGAAGCATTTATTGCGTTACTTGAAATACAAGGCGTCGGTACGTTTATGGTGCGAGAAGGCGATGAGTTTAATATAGATCCTTCACAACCTAAAACAGCCATTCGCATTAGCCAGATTACCCGCCTGAGTATTACCGTTGAAACGGGACGTTTAGGATCTATTCGAGTATTACGTTAGCCTTAAAGCCTGCTCAAGAGGGAAAAGATTAAATGAGGAAAATAGCCCAAGCTGCTTGGTACTGGTGTTTCAAATACTTTAGGATAAGCACATTACCGATACAATAAGCAGGCTTTGCAATAATCCATTTTGGTCACGCAGGATAATTGCCGCAAAGCACGCCCAAAAGCCCCGCGCAGCATGGAGCCTGAGTAATCATTGAGCCGTAAGGGGCTGGTACTTGGCAGTTAAATTGATAACGGTGCCTAGGTAGTTGTGTCATCGTATTTTTTATTTTTGTGTAATTCTAGTTGCCTAGTTCCCACGCAAGAGCATAGGAACGAGAAATCCTTCATATAGTGACAAAAGTAGTTTACACCTTGTTTGTATGATTAATTTCCACTCAAAGACAGTGAAGCAGAGCTTCTAGCCATGCATTCCCAAACAGAGTTTGGGAACGAGAAAAGCCCTGTATCATCAGTTAATCGGAGTCAGATACCAATCGGCACTAATTGATCAACGGCCACCAAACAAGTTGATCGTTTAGCTAAAGCTTTACTGCGATTCATCTTTAGTTTTATCCAAACCATAGCCCAAAAAACCTGGACCAGAATTGTTAT
>JACUUF010000226.1 GCA_014859465.1 Methyloprofundus sp. | reverse complement strand
TCGCCAGGGTCAGGCAGCGCATGACGTGACCTGTGCCGATTTTGATTGAGGCGTCAGTTCGGAAAACTACTGTCATGGCTAAGCTTTTTCCATTAAGAACCAGGTAGTATCATCTTGCCGCCAATTTGGGTCTCGTCGATAAACAAACCCATAATCAACCAATTTTAATTCAGGGTGTCTTTCCATCATTTCACCGGCAAAATCACGTTTGAACATTTTATTGCTATGACCGCGATAGTTGATCTCCATTGGGGTCGGGTTGTAATACTCTGCGACCATCACATAACGAGAAGAGGCCGAGACCATTTTGTCATAAACTTCGGGAAGCATTTCAGGAGCTAAGTGAATCAACACGCCCTTGGTAAAAACCAAATCAAAGGTCTGCGCAGGATTAAAATCAAGCACCGAACCATTAAACACGGAGGTCAAAAAACCTAAATTATTTAACTCAGTCGCTGCATTTTCATTAATCTCAACAGCATGCAACTCGCCCTCTGGCAATAATGGGGACAAAGCTCGCATATTCATACCTACGTTTGCCCCGATTTCCAAAACGTGTTTTATACCTGTCGTTGATGACAAGATGCTCGCAAATAAAGCTAAATTACTAGCTAATAACTGGGCACTTTGGTTACGTTGAATATACTCATCACCAAACTCACCCGCCCAAAAGTCTTCCTGCTCTGTTTTATACGTCATTGTTTAAACTCCTGTGAAAATAGTGCTCTATAGATCAACTCGGCCCTTTGCCAATCCTCGGGGGTATCTATGTCAACAACTCGCCATGAAGGAACCACCAGACCTAAGCCATTCATGTGTGGTGACTTACCAGATAACCAAGCCGATATACGCCCCAGATAAAACTGACCAGCATCATAATAAGCTGGCTCTAAATCTTGAGTTCGTACTGCAATATTTTCTGAATAAAACGGGTGCATTTGTCCTTGTTCATTAATTTTAAGTGCCCGCTGTATGGCGGATGGAAATTGAGTAACCGGAAAACAATAGCCTGCACCAGTTTTATTCTCTAACAATTTGTGCATTGCTTGTTGCAAGTCATCTGCCAACATAAAAGGTACACATGGATAAATACAAGCCAAAATACTATTATTGTATTCTGCCCCATCCAATCCCAACTGATAAATCGCATCAGCGATAACAGCAACCGTTGTACTGAAGTCATCTGCGAGCTCAGAGTTTCTAATCAATACTTTTACACCTGCTTGTGCAGCTACCTCAGCAATTTCTAGATCCTCAGTACTGACATAAACCTGATCAAACAGGCCACTTTTCAATGCCCCCTCTGCGGCATAATGCAGCATCGGTTTGTTGAGAAAGTTTTTTATATTTTTACGTGGTATGCGTTTGCTACCGCCCCTCGCCGGGATTACACACACTCTCATCCAAATCTCCTACTGCGGTTTTTCTTTATAAACGATATAAAGGGCTGATACTTAACCTTGGATCACGTTCCTCTCCACCCTGCCACACGACGTTTTGAAGATTGTCCATCTCTCTATGTCTTAAGAGTGCATAACTCAAATCTTGCCATCCAGCGACATGTAGGTTGAAACTTATCGAAACAAGCCTTACTAATCCTGCTAGTTAATACATAAGCTCGGTAAAAAGTATTGGGATTATTAGACTACCAGAGAGCGGTTACCTTCAATCGGAAGACATCTCAAACAACACTGATAGACAGTCAACAACATAATCTTGCTCCTGATTCGTCAACCCCTGATGCAACGGGATACTAATGGCACGCTTGTAATAAGCTTGCGCATTCGGAAAATCGCTAACTTGAAAACCCTGCTTTCGATAATACGGCTGGCTATGAACCGGAATGTAGTGCACATTGACACCAAGACCTCGTTCTCGCAGTTGGTTAAACACCACCGCACGCTGAAGCTCATTAGGCAATAAGATTGGGAACAAATGCAATGAAGAACGGGCATTCGCACCTTGAAAAGGGAGTACCAGCGGCATTTTTTTGAGCACATCAAAATAACGCTGTGCTAATTGATGACGTTTGCTGACAAATTCATCCAGCCTAGTCATTTGACTGACACCTAGGGCGGCTTGTAGCTCCGTCATCCTATAATTAAAGCCAAGGTCGACTTGCTGATAATACCAAGGGCCTTCAAGCGCTTGGTCCATTAGGTGCGCCTCACGGGTCACACCGTGACTTCGCAACAACTGCATTTTCTCAAGCAGGCCTGGTTGGTTCGTGGTTGCGACGCCACCTTCTGCTGTGGTGATGATTTTTACGGGATGAAAACTAAATACCGTGATATCAGAATATTGACAGCCACCAATCGGTTTATCCAAATATCGGCCACCAATAGCGTGAGAAGCGTCCTCGATAATTTTGAACCCATATTCTTGGCTTAATTTGTGAATTCGCTGCATGTCACAGGATTGCCCTGCAAAATGGACCGGAATTACAATTTTCGGTAATCTGTTTTTGGCCTTGGCTTGAATCAATTTTTCTTCAAGCTTATCCGCACACAGGTTATATGTTCTTGAATCAATATCCACAAAATCGACGGCGGCACCGCAATAGCGTGCGCAGTTCGCCGAGGCCACAAACGTATTAGGTGATGTCCATAACCAGTCCCCTTCACCCAAACCCAGTGCTAAACAGGCTATATGCAGAGCCGACGTTGCGCTATTAACAGCAACGCCATATTGCGCGCCACAGTAGTTTGCGACCGTTTTTTCAAATGCTGGAACTTGCGGACCTTGAGTAAGGTAATCCGATTGCAAAACCGACACAACCGCATCTATATCGGCTTGATTTATCGACTGTTTGCCATAGGGGATCATGGTCTTACCATTACTATTGCGTGCTTGGCTCGTAATAAAGGAATGCCACCAACAACCGGATAACCATACATTCCTTTTTCACTCCAATACACATTTAAATCAGCTCGGTAGGATAAAGTATGCCCTGTTTTTGGACAAATATAACACTCCTCATCATTATTGGGGTTATCTAGGGGGGTATCTAGCTTAATAACCCAACACCAAGTTGGGTTTAGTTGATTGTGAATGACTTGCAGAGGAAAACGTTTTACGACCTGATGACCACGTTCAGAAAAATAATCATCCAATCCTCTCACATAACCAAGTTTATCCATTCGTGATTTTACTTCTTCATTTGCCTCTTCGTAACAGGGTTCAAATAAAACAACATATTTGCTAGCCACCCTAAAAATCTGATCCAATATTATAGATTCACGACCGTGATTTGGCTCTAAAGCATGCGAAGTCATCACAATATCAATACTATTGTTAGCTAAAGGAATATTCTCTATTTCAGCCAAAAAGATGTCGAGATTAGTATGTGGTTTCAGGTTGTCTGTTACAAAGCCACTGCCTTTTAAAAGCCGGCTTACACTAACATCAAACGCAAACGCTTTTTTGATACTGATATTATTCAAAATCCCGACGAGCGTAGTCACTTCGCCAGTACCACAGTCTAATAGAGTGGTTTCAGGCGTAATCAACTCACTTAACACACTCGCCTTTTCGGCAACCTGCTCTTGCCATAAACCCCAATTTTCCTTAACACCCTTAATATAAGAACCGGCCTGAAAGTCATAGGCTATTTCAATCGCTTCAGTGGTATTAATATCGTCTTTTTTAAGGAGTTCAGTGATATTGCCCCCCTTTTCAAAGTGATCTTTTATTAGCTCAAGCAAAATCACAGCCCTCTTTTAGGCAACGATTCAAAATAATATTGAAATCATCTGCACTCAAGAAATTTGGGTTTGTACCAGAGTTATATTCAAACCCCATATCAACACTCTTAGCCTGCTCTCCTAATTTATTCACTTTAAAATCGGTCTTGTGGGTAAATTGAATCGTGGGTGAAATCACAAAGTGGTCATCAAATTCAAGTGTTAGATGACTGTCATCCGCCGGGCACATGATTTCATGCATTTTTTCTCCCGGCCTAATACCAATGACGTTAATCGGCAGATTGGGCGCCATCGCTTTAGCCAACTCCACCATATTCATCGATGGAATCTTAGGGACAAAAATTTCACCACCTTGCATACGCTCGAAGTTTTTTAGAACAAAATCGACGCCTTGCTGCAAAGTGATCATAAAACGCGTCATATCTGGGTGGGTAATCGGTAGTTCAGTCGCCCCCTGTGCAAGCAGTTTTTTAAAAAAGGGAACCACTGAACCACGCGACCCAATCACATTGCCATAACGCACCACCGAAAAACGTGTGTCTTTGCCGCCGGCAATGTTATTTGCCGCTACAAAGAGTTTGTCGCTGGCAAGCTTGGTTGCGCCATATAAATTGATTGGATTTGCCGCCTTGTCGGTCGACAACGCAATCGTACGAGATACTCGATTTTTTATCGCGGCACGAATCACATTCTCTGCACCGTTGATATTGGTTTTGATACACTCCATCGGATTATATTCAGCAGCTGGAACCTGCTTTAGTGCCGCGGCATGAATCACATAATCCACCCCTTCCATCGCTTCTTCAAGTCGATACTTGTCACGCACATCGCCAATAAAGTAGCGCATACAAGGTGCATTAAAAACCTGTTGCATTTCAAATTGTTTGAGTTCGTCGCGAGAGAAAATAATAATTTTTTTAGGTTTGTAACGCTCAAGTAAAGTTTTGGTGTACTGTTTGCCGAAAGAGCCTGTACCGCCTGTAATCAGAATTGATTTATTATTAAACATTTTGAGCACCTCTTGTTATGCCTGGTTTTAAATAACGAGGCTCTTATTTTGTAACAATTTAAACTAAAATTTTAGCGACTCGCGATTAAATTCGCATCCTCACCCAATAAGGCTTGATAACGTGTTTTGGCCTGCAACACCTTATCTAAATAACGTCGGGTTTCGTCCGAAGCATGATCGTATCGCAACTTACGATACACCTGACGTGGGTTAAGTTTATTAATCTGTTCGACCGCTTGCTCTGGCGTATCGCCAAACAGCCGCCAAACGGTTGACATGCCGCCGTTATAAGACGAAATCGCTACCATTTCGCGCGATTCTGGATGTCGAATATCGGCAAAATAGTCGTATTTGAGCAAGCTTAAATACGCCGTGCCAATGCGGATATTATTTTCGGCATCAAATAAATCGGCATCACTGGGCGCATCCAAACGGAAATCAATATATTGATACACATCCCGCCCAGCCGCATTGGGTTTAATCTGCATTAAACCTTTCGCTTGTGAACGACTAACGGCCTGCGGATTAAAGTGACTTTCGGTTTCCATCACCGCAAACACCAAGGCCGGA
>JACUUF010000225.1 GCA_014859465.1 Methyloprofundus sp. | reverse complement strand
CATCATTTTTTGCAGTTGCTGCTTTTAATTCCGTTTATTAGATGGGGGGATTACAATGGAATAACGATCAACTGATAATCACATTAATGAATATTGGCTCACATGAAAACTTTTATGACGATGCTTCCAAGCGACGTGATGCGGATCTAAAGCTACTTCGATGAATCATTTACCGTCACGGTCCCTTGATTTTCAAAATCAAGCGAATTAACACCATAAGTTCGTTAATAATCCGCTAGAATACGCAGCAAATTACTTAAAAGATTTAGGCATGATTACAGATTTACTCAAACTGGCTCGGCCGCATCAGCACTCTAAAAACTTGTTTATATTTATTCCGGCGTTTTTTGCGTTTCAGCTGACAGAACCAGGCTTGGTGTTCAATGCGCTTGTCGCATTTATTGCCTTCTCACTGCTTGCCAGTGCGGTGTATGTGTTTAACGATTGGATCGACCGTTTTGAGGACACGCAACACCCACAAAAACGCCATCGACCGATAGCCTCCGGTCGCATTAAAGCGCCTGCGGCATTTAGCTTTTTGGCACTACTCTTGCTAGGGGGGGCGCCACGGCCTACTCATTATCACTAGACGTTTTTAGCCTTGTCTTAATCTATCTTGTTTTAAACCTCGCCTACACTCTCAAACTCAAACACATTGCCATTATTGATATTGTGATAATCGCCACCGGCTTTGTCATTCGTTTATTTGTTGGTGCCGAAGCCACTCAAGTTGAGTTGTCGCACTGGATTATTGTGATGACCTTCCTGCTGGCCTTATTCCTCTCGTTGGCAAAACGCCGTGACGATGTATTGATTTACCTCAATACCGAGCAAAAAATGCGTAAAGTCATTGACGGCTATAACCTCAAATTCCTTGATTCCGCGATGATGATGACCGCCTCGATTACCATAGTCGCCTATATCCTGTGGTCGATTTCACCCGAAGTAGCGCAACGTCTTAATACCGACAATCTTTATCTCAGCGCCGGCTTTGTAGTGCTGGGTATCTTGCGTTATATGCAAATCGCATTAGTAGAAGAAAAAAGCGGCAATCCCTCCAAGGTATTGCTCAGGGATCGATTTATCCAACTGACCTTGGTCGGTTGGGCCGGTGTATTTATTTGGGTTTTGTATCTGTAAAATTTTGATGGGAATAAGTCGGATGTATTTTTTTAAAGAAAATGGTTTGAGCAAGAATTTAATTGCTTTTATGCTTGTTTCAATTGCGCTTCTTGTAACGGTTAATGTTTTGATGCCAACAGTGCTAAGCTCATTTAAATTTACACACTTTTTATTCAACTACGAATCGGAGTTTGTTAAGAGAGGCTTTATAGGTGAAGTGTTTAGGTTACTAGGCTTTGAAATGAACTATCAACTGGCAAGCATCGTTTCATATGCGCTCTTTATTTTATTTACAGTAGTTTTTTTGTTCATCATTACTTCCGCCTTTAAAGATTCACTGATGACTACCGGTGCATGGTTATATATTTTCATGGCCGCTATTCACTCAGCTACTATTCAACATTTTTATGTTGACCTTGGTCGATTCGATGCGTTTGCTTTTTTGATTGCTATTCTTTCGATTTATCTGATAGCGCGGTTTTCTAGGGTCACATCCTTTGTACTTGTACCGATATTAATTATTCTCATGTTACTTATTCATGAAGGCACTTTTTTTATGTATGTCCCTCTTATACTGGGGTTCTGGCTGTATAGATCAGCTAAGTTTAAAGAGTATCTAGCGATCGCAATTATGGTTTTTATTTCCGTTTTTTCGACCTATGTAATTTCAAAAAATGGATTGATCACAAATATGAATCAAGAGCATCATTATTCCTCTTTAGTGAAAATCCATGGTGAAGATAGGATATCTTTGAGTTCAGTTGCTGTTTTGCATGGTAGGGAAATTAAAGAAAACTTTCTATTGACACTTGAGGCTGGTTTTAACAAAAAAAGAATTCATGAGCATGTAAAGTTATTTATTATTTTATTTCCATTGTTTTTATTGATGCTGATGCTTGTTATTGAAGAGGTAAAGGCTAATGGATTTAGTAAAAAACTATTATTTATTGCAAGTGCTTTTGGTCCTTTAGGTCTATATCCGCTTGGTCATGATCACTTTAGATGGTGGGCGCTCGCATTAACTAATTTATTTGTGGTGCTGTCTATCATTTCATATTACGACCAGTCCTTTAAAAAACTTATCATTTCTATCTTCTATAAACATCAAGCCTTGGTCATGGTAATTTTGGTTTCATCAGTTATTGTTGGTGGAATGGGTGTAACTTCCGCTTTTCAACGCTTGTAATAACTCAATCATGAAAGCAGTTAATTACATCATGTTTGCCCTCATTGCCACTGGCGTTAATCTCTTAACCCAGTGGCCGGTGTTTATGTTATTTGATGGTTGGTGGGCATTGTATGCAGCGTTATTTGTCGGCACCTTAGCAGGCCTGGTGACCAAGTATATTTTAGATAAGCGCTATATTTTTAACTACCAAGCCACCAGTAAAAAAGACGATTTACATAAGTTTGGTTTGTATTCGTTAATGGGTGTATTGACCACGATTATTTTTTGGGGCACTGAAATGGCTTTCTACTATGCGTTTGAGTTTAATGGCGCGCAGTATGTCGGCGGTGGATTAGGCTTGATGGTGGGGTATATCGTTAAGTATCTACTTGACCGCAAATATGTGTTTAAGGTGGCAAAGTGAAATTATCCAGTTGGGGTCGTTATCCTGTCATAGATTCGGTGGCATTAGGGAATAACCACCAAGCCTTTATGCCCGACGGGGTATGGTGGGCTCAACCTTTTATTACTAGTGGAAACCATCGCAGTTATGGCGATGCGGCATTAGCGCCTGTACATTTGCCGATGCTAAAGCAAAACCGTTTGATTGCGTTTGATGAACAAACAGGCCTGCTAAGCTGTGAAGCGGGCGTTTTATTGTCCGAGATTATTGAGGTGTTTTTACCTCGTGGTTGGTTTTTGGCGGTGACACCTGGCACTAAACTGATTACGGTGGGCGGTGCGATGGCGTCGGATGTGCATGGCAAAAACCATCATATTCAAGGATGTTTTAGTGAGTGCGTTAAATCCTTTAAATTGCTCTTGCCTAATCATCAAACAAACAACCAAAGCAAAACCTGTTCTCGCAGCGAAAACGCCGAATTATTTCACGCTACCTGTGGCGGCATGGGGCTAACTGGCGTTATTACCCAGGTGTCGTTTTATTTAAAACGGGTGTACTCGCAATGGATTGACCAAACCACGATTAAAACCGCCAACCTTAAGCAGACTTTTGATGCATTTGAGCAATACAAGGGTTCGCCTTATTCAGTGGCGTGGATTGATTGTTTAGCAAAGGGCGATAATTTAGGTCGCAGTTTATTGATGGTGGGGGATTTTGCCGATGATGGTGATTTATGCTATCAGCCAAAAAACAATCTGACCATTCCGCTCGACTTTCCGACTTTTGCCTTGAATAGTTTTAGCATTAAAGCCTTTAATGCGCTGTATTACGGCAAAGCAAAAAAAGGCGTGTCGCAACAGCGGGTGGGCATTGATAGCTTTTTTTATCCGTTGGATGCGATAAACCATGGAACCGTATTTATGGAAAAAACGGTTTTGTGCAGTTTCAGTTTATTTTGCCGAAAGCGGTGAGTTTTGACGGACTCGAAGCCATTCTAAAACGCATTTCACAGTCGGGTATGGGCAGTTTTTTAGCGGTATTAAAGCTCTACGGCGCAGAGAATCAAAATTGGTTGTCGTTTCCAATGGAAGGCTACAGTTTGGCGTTGGATTTTAAAATGCAACCAGGTCTGGTGGGTTTTATTCGTGAACTGACCGATCAGCTAGTTGAATTGGGCGGTCGGGTGTATTTAGCCAAGGATGCGTTATTGACGCGTGAACAATTTGAACAAAGCTACCCTAAAGTCGAACAATTTAGAAAACTGAGAAAAGACATGGGGCTGGCTGCCCATTTTCAATCACTTTTATCGCAAAGGTTAGGATTATGACAGAGTCACCCTGGTTATTGGTGTTAGGCGCAAACAGCGATATGGCGATTGCCACCGCTAAACGTTATGCGCAAGCAGGCTATAACTTATATTTGGCGTCGCGTAATCTTGAGGAATGCGAAAAGAACGCCGCTGATATTCGCTTACGTTACAAAATTGAAGTGCAAGCCTTGCAATTTGATGCGCAGGATTTTAGTACGCACGCGAATTTTTATGCTGGCCTGGTTGTTAAGCCAAAAGGGGCTTTGGTTGCGTTTGGGTTTATGGCCGAGCAACAACTAGCGCAAGCGGATTTTAGCCTAGCTAAAGCGATGATTGATACCAACTACACTGGCGCGGTGAGCATATTAGAAATTATCGCCGCCGACTTTGAGCAACGTCAATCCGGGTTTATTGTCGGCATCAGTTCGGTGGCGGGGGATCGTGGGCGTATGAGCAATTATATTTACGGCTCAACCAAAGCCGCGTTTAGCGCTTATTTAGCAGGGTTGCGCCATCGTTTGATTAAATCAAAGGTGTTGGTTTTAACCGTAAAACCAGGCTTTGTTGCCACCAAAATGACTGCCGATTTGGATTTACCGGCGAAACTCACCGCAAAACCCGAGCAAGTTGGCAATGCGATTTTTAATGCGGTAGAAAAGAAAAAATCGACGATTTATGTCAAACCGATTTGGTGCTTGATTATGCTGATTATTGTGCATCTGCCGAATTTCGTTTTTTATAAAACCAAGATGTGATTATGCCTAAAGCAATTGCATTGTTTGATTTTGATGGCACGCTGACCACCAAGGACAGCTTGGGTGATTTTATTCTGTTTGCATTTGGTAAACCAAAAACCGTGATTGGCGGTATTTTGTTGTCGCCCACTTTGGCCGGTTATGCACTCGGTTTAATGGATAACAGCAAAGCCAAACAGCAGGTGTTGAAATACTTTTTTAACGGTATATCGGTCGAGAAAATGCAAGAGTTGGGCGACAGTTATGCCAAAGAACGTTTACCAAAGATTTTGCGACCTGCCGGGTTAGAAAAACTCAAATGGCATCAACAACAAGGGCATCAGATTGTTATTGTGTCTGCGTCAACCGAATATTGGTTAAAACCCTGGACGACAAGCATGGGGGTTGATTTGTTGGCGACGCAGTTAGAAGTGAAAGACAATAAACTGACTGGTTGCTATTTGGGTGAAAACTGCCACGGTGAAGAAAAAGTAAACCGCATCCAAGCCGCTTATGATTTAGCGCAGTATGATGAAGTTTATGCCTATGGCGAT
>JACUUF010000224.1 GCA_014859465.1 Methyloprofundus sp. | reverse complement strand
GCAAAACCAAACCGATGAAGTTTGACGAATTTCAAACCGAAATCGACTGGTGGGGGAATGAAGATGACGGTTTTGCCAGCCGCGTTGAAACCAACCAGGCCTGGTGCGTCAGTATTGATGAGATTATCGAACGTAACTACAACCTCGATATTAAAAACCCGCATCAAGAAGAAGTCGAAATTCACGATCCGCAACAACTGCTGGCAACCTACCAACAGCAACAAACCGAGTTGCAACAACTGCGCGATCAACTTAAAGCGATTTTGGGCAGCGCCTTGGCAGGGAAAGCTTAACCATGAGCCAAGTAGAAAACCTTATTACCCAACACCTCGATATTTGGACGCAAGGGACCGAAGCTAAATCGACTGCCGGACGCGGCACGCGTGGCAAAATCAATTTGCTCGGCATACAAAAACTGCGTGAACTGATTTTAGAAATGGCGGTGCGCGGATTACTCGTCCCGCAAGAGCTCAATGACGAACCTGCCAGCGAACTGCTGAAAAAAATCGCCGCCGAAAAAGCGCAATTGATTAAAGACGGAAAAATCAAAAAAACCAAACCCCTGCCGGAAATCACTGACGACGAAAAACCGTTTGAACTGCCAAAGGGGTGGGCATGGGTTAGGTTGCCAGATATTTACTACACTATCTCGCCAAGTGGAAAAAAATTAAAAGCCTCTGATATTTTAGAATCAGGTAAATTTCCTGTTGTCGATCAAGGTCAGAATTTCATTTCCGGCTATTTCGATGATGAAAGTTTACTCATAAAAAATCCATCTTGTGTCGTTGTATTTGGTGATCACACTACAAATTTAAAACTGATCGACTTTGACTTCATTGCTGGTGCGGATGGGACAAAAATATTATGTCCAATTGTTATTGATTGCGAATATTTTTACAGATTTCTGACAGGTTTAAAGCTTGAGGATCGCGGATATGGGCGTCATTTTAAAATCTTAAATGATAACTTGATTGCAATACCTCCACTAGAAGAACAAAAATTCATTGTCGCCAAGGTCGATGAATTAATGGCGTTATGCGATGCCTTAGAAACGCAAACGCTGGATTCCATCGCTACCCATCAAACCCTCGTTGAAACCCTATTGGGGAATTTGGTAAATCCTGATAATAGCGCCGACAGCCACCAGGCCTGGTGCTTAATCGAACAACACTTTGATGTGCTGTTTACCACCGAACACAGCATCGACACCCTAAAACAAACCATTCTGCAACTGGCTTTTGATGGCAGGCTTGTAAAATGGGATAAGTATAGCTCTGACGTTATTAAAAATTGTCTCGATTTTGGTCCGAGAAATGGCTTCTCCCCTCCAGAAGTGCAGGAGGATACAGGAGTTTTTGTATTGAAGTTGGGTGCAACCAGTTATGGTGTTTTTAATCCGGCAGAAGTTAAGAATGTTAAGGTCTGTATTGATGAAGACTCTCATCTTTGGGTTCAAAAGGGTGACATTTTAGTTCAGCGAGGCAACTCAAAAGATTTTGTTGGTTCGAATTTATTAATTGAAAAAGATATTGAGGGTACGATTTATCCTGATTTGATGATGAAGCTTAGAACTTCAGAAAGGGTTATTCCAGAATACTTATCTCTTTCATTGAGTTCGATTGCTTCAAGACAGTATATGTGGGATAGAATGACAGGAACTTCTGGGACTATGCCAAAAATTAGTAAAAAAATAGTTGAAAATGTACCGATAAATGTTCCTATTATTTTTGATCAAAATAAAACTGTATCTAAAATTCGAGAATTGTTTTATCTGTGCGATCAGCTCAAAAACCAACTGCAAGCCGCTCAAACTACCCAGTGCCACCTTGCCCTATCCATCGCTCAAATGGCATTAGATTAGGAGTTAAGTATGAAAATAGAAGAGCCCTGGGTAAAAATTATAAAAACCACTGGATCAATTGGTGTTATAGCTTTGTTACTAACGATATTGATGCGATATATTTTTAGTGATGAAATAATAAAACTTTTCGGTTCAGATAAAATGTATTACCTTGTTATTGTGCTTATTGTTGGATTTATATTGGTATTAATAGTAGCAATTATGAAAAGTAAGGTAACTTCTAGTGAGGTGCATGAGACTTCAGGTAAAAAAGTAGAGAAGAAAAAAAACAAAGTTATCTATGATAATGGCTCTACTCATAACGGAGATAATAATTTTTAGTTATGTCACAAAATAACGAAATTAACTATGACAATGCTACCCATAATGGTGACAATAATTTTGTACCATTAACTTCTTTGGAACAGGCAATTTCCGAAATCATAAAAAAATTGGGTAGAAACTCTGATGCGGTGGATATTATTGATGATTTAGCAGATTTTATTACAGATCATCCTTCAAGAGAAATCATAGGATTGGAGGGTAAGCTCGTGAATGGAAACAGGCAAGATTTATGCGGCAGGGCAGTTTTATTAAAAAATAAATTTGAACGAAAAGTTGCTAAACAGCAAATGTCTATAATAGAGCAGCATGTGTATGTTCAAATTCTTTCAAAAATAAGCACCGTCTGGCATGAAATAATAAAACCACAAATTGATGCAGGTGTATCTAGAGAAACTATTGATTCTCTAATTCATTCTCAAATTAATGAGCCTGTCCATAAAGCGATTGTTAAATATGATGTGGGAGCTACGTCAGAATCCGTTGCAGGTATGTTGTATTACCTGACAGGTAAGTGTCATATCGTGTGGGCACCAGAATGTTAATTTATCATCAGGCTCAAGATATTAATCACTGTGTCTATCGACTTCTATTGATATTAGAGAGTTCAAGTCATGAGCAATTTGATATAGAAGTTTATCGATTGGTTGACTTTTATACTCTTTTTCCACATTTGCTGAAAGATATTAAGCCGGTGCCCAAGGCTCTTAACAAGCTTCGAACCACCCTCTCTGATGTGGAAGTACCTTTTGAATCCTTGAAAAACACTAAACGAATTTTATATGAGTTAGAAAGCCTGCAGTCAATCGCAATCCAAAATTTATTGGCGAAAAGTTTATTGGATAAGAGTGCATTTGAAATAGGGAAGTTAAAACGAACAGATAAATCCCTTCCTGATGTTCTAACAGAAGAAATGAAGTCTTCTAGGTTGGCTGTTCAAGAGTGGTTCAATGTACTAATTAATGGTTTTCCGAATGCTGCATTTCTTGGAAACAGTGGATTGAAGGCGAGGACAGGGATGATGGAATATCGATATGATTTGGAGCGTAAATGAGTAAGTACAAGCTTTTCGTTGATAGGTTTGCTGTTTATGGTATGGGTAAATTTGTTTACGACCAGAGATTTCATGTTGGTGTAAATATTATTCGAGGGGCTAACGGAACAGGTAAGTCCACGATTATGGATTTATTAAATTATAGTTTAGGCTCGGAGAGTGCTGACTGGACTAAGGAACAAAGTCGGTGTGACTATGTCATGACGCAAGTTTCAATCAACGGACATACAGCTACCTTGAAAAGGGACATTACTGTAACAGGGAAAGAAAAAATTCTATTTTTTGATGGTGATATGGAGGTTGCTCGGGTTAACCAGGATGGTTGGCAAAAATATCCCATGAGAAGGAGTTCTGATGTAAACAGCTTTTCTCAACATATCTTTGAACTGCTAAATATGCCAAGACATAAAACTGATGATGATAAAAATTTAACTATGCATCAAGTTTTAAGGTTGATGTATGTCGATCAGTTATCAGCGACCACAAAGCTCCTGAAAGAAGATTCTAAATACGACAATGTGACAATAAGAAGAGCTATAGGAGAGTATTTACTAGGGATTGATTCCTTAGAGGCATTTAATCTAAGACAGGAGCTTATTCAAGCTGATAGGTTATTCGATAAAATAGATTCTGAATTAAAAGCTATTTATAAACTATTTGGAAGCGACCAAACTTTGATTAATGAGCAATCATTAGATAACGAAATAGGTTTGATAAACAAGCAGATTGAAGAATTAGAAGCAGAGAGAGTTTCAGTGAATTCTCAGCTTCCAGAAACCTTATCGGCGGAAATGGCTGAAAAAACCAAACAGCTTCGTTCAGCGGTTGAAACAACTAGCAATAAGATTTCAATTTTAAGTGCTGAGAAAAGAGAGCTCAGTATTGAACTTCAAGAAACGCAGCATTTTCTAAAATCATTAGAAGAACGAAAAGCGTCTCTTTCTGAGGCAAAATTAACATTGTCTGTTTTAGGTCAAGTTTCTTTTGATTATTGTCCTTCTTGTTTAGAGCCAATTATTACACACACTGAAGGGTGTTGCGATTTATGCAAAACACCGCATCAATATGAAGCTAAAGATTACGCTTATTCTCAATTTTTGAATGAATTGAATTTTCAAATCAAGGAAAGCAAAAAATTAATAGAATCTTTTAAATCTGATTTATTAAAAGTAGAAGCGCAACTTTCAAAAGCTCGTCATGAATTTGTTACAGCCAAAGAAAAGTTGAAAGAAATGAATGTTTCTTCTGATGATAGAGAAGCCAAGCTTCTGAACTTAGCTTCTGAGTTGGGTTTTTTTCGAAGCCAAACTCTTTCTTTGGAAGAGAAAAGAGAACAGGTTTCAAAAGTTGATGAGTTGCAAAAAAGTAAGCATCAAGAAAATGCCAGAATATCTGCCTTGAAAGATGAATTAGAACGTATTTCAGCTATGCAAGAGAAAAGATATGTCGAAGTCTATAGCGCAATAGAGTCTAAGGCGAAGTCTTTGTTACAACTTGATGGTGGTTATGAGGAAGCATTTAAATCGCCTGAAGAAGTAACGTTTGATTTTGGTATAGATAAAATGTTTGTAAACGGCAACTCTAAATTTTCAGCAAGCTCAATGGTTGTGATGAAAAACAGTATACGTTTCGCCATTTTTGCAAATGCTGCGGATGATGATTATGCAAGGCTACCTAATCTTTTACTCATGGACAATATTGAAGATAAGGGAATGCAAACAGAGCGTAGCCAAAACTTCCAGAATCAGATGGTTAAATTAGCAGGAAACATCCAAAATGATTTCCAGTTAATTTTTACAACTTCGATGATCGCAGATGAGTTAGACGGAACTGATTTATGTGTTGGACCTTTTTATCAAAAGGGTATGCATACCTTGGTGTTTTAATTTGGCATTTAAATCTAAACCGAGCTTGTTAAATGAACCTTTCAAAACTCCAAAAAGGTGATTCACACCCAGTCTGTCCGCAACATGCCCCCGACTTTACTCAATTGAAAGCTGGTTTTAAGCCAAGAATGGTTTTGCTGGTCGTGTTGGCTTTTGTGTATAATAAACCCAACCCAGTGACT
>JACUUF010000223.1 GCA_014859465.1 Methyloprofundus sp. | reverse complement strand
CTTTGGAGGCATTGGAGCGCATTTTGCAACCATCAATGGCAAAGAGTTCATGGCCTAAAAGACCCTGCTGATCACAGATCAGCAGCACCTGTTCAAACAGGGCTTTGAAGATGATGTTGGTGTCGCAGCACCACTGGATTTCCCGACTGGAGGTGATGCCTTTGGAGTAGGCAAACAGGATGATCTTTAAAAGGATGGCCGGATCATAAGCCGGACGGCCTTCAGCATCGTTTTTGTAGGGCTGGTGAAAAGCAGAGAGCTCGAGCTTTTCAGAGATCAGGTAATGCAGGGCAAATTCAAAGGTACCAGGCTGGATCTGTTCCAGGTAGTTGATCACCACCATCGACATCTGGTTGTAGTCGTAGTGCTTGAACTTGGGCATCCCTCACTCCTTTGGCGAAAAGTCCATCTAAGCAAAGTTCAGCAGGTTTTTCTACAACCTGAACGCTTTGCTCACCGGTAAATTGCGAGCGCAGCGAGTAATTTATCCGCGTGCAGCAATTTGTTAGCTGCTTTTCCCATGTGGCCCCAGAAAACGATCCCCGTTGAAATGAATCATGTGGTCTGGATTGTCTGCTATCCAAACTTCAGTTTCCCAAGCAATGTCAGCCGCATTTTTTCGGAATTCTGCGCGGTCTGGAAAAGCTGTTACATACACCAAGCCGACTTTGCAATCTTTGAAAGCCTGTTCAAGTTCAATCCATCGCTTGGGTGATACTGGTCCATGACTGGTAACGGCTTCGATTAAAAACAACCATTCCCGCTTTTCGTCGTAGACAACAACGTCCGGTAGCTTTTCATGTGACATTGGCGGCACACCTAAGCCTTCTAAATAGTCAGATTCCAAATACATAAGTTTGCCGCCTTCTTTGCGGCTACTGGCAGTGTCACCGATATACAGGAGGCGACCACCTTCACCAATAAAACGCGAACAAAAGTCATGCACAATGTCTGCATGAAGTTGGTTGTGTTTGCCGGGTGATAACTTGATTACATCACCATTAGGTAACGTGATTGGGATTTGGTGTTTCTGTAAGCTGCGCTCATACAATGCTTGAAGTTCTGGAACCGCTTGTTTGAAAACTTCAATTTTTTGCTTCCAATCCCCGTCGGGGAAAGCTTTTACTATCTCAATAATGGATTCATTCAAGGAGTAATTATTATCTTTACTGTTAGTCGCTCGTGTAGGATCGTCGCGGTTGCGATCAACGATTCGCGCCTGTTCAAACTGGTGAAGGGTTTGCCTTCTAATTGTCTCGCGGCTATTGGGCTTGTAGTCCTTGCCGTAATGATTGCGGATAAAATCCATAATCACATAGGTTGGTAATAATGGCGCGGCTGCAACTTCCCACGCTTCATCAGGCTTAACGTTCGCCAATGCCAAAAACACCCATGCTGAGCGGTCGTTGTATTGCGCGGGTGGTAGTCCCAATTCTTGAAGTATTTCTTTAGCCTGTTCAAGCTTTGTTTGTTGTTCTTCTGTGTATTCCAAGGTGCTAATCCTTAAACGGTTTCTTTAATTTTTAAAATTCGATTAACAATAATGTTGTTCTGGTCTGCATCAAAGGCTTTGAGCTTCAAAACCTCTTCACCTATCGCTTTAACTTGGTCACGGGTGGGGAAGCGCATTACACGTATTTCAGTTGCATTTACTTGGGTGTTTCCAGATATGCATCTAAAATAACGATCAAAGAACGAACCATTGAAAATAGCGGACAAACCATAGGCTTCTTTTTTTGTCAGTTCGCCAGACTTCACGCCAATGTAATTGACTTTATTCCCAAATCCAATGAACCCAAGATTTTCAAAATACTTTGACAGATATACACCAGACACTAAGCGCCGCTTTTCATCTTTGGAAGAAAAACGCTTTAACAATACATAATTTTTATTGTTTAGCGTGTGCTTTTCGTGCTGCTCCTGTAGCTCAAAGCGAACATCTTTTTTATTCTCACCAGTCCATAAAGCGGCATAGGGTGTAACATTATGCGGTCTATACAGTGGCACGGTATTGCTTTGATTATATGCTGAAACAATGTAGTTTCTTGTTCGATGTTCAACTACTGGACCGGTAGAAATGAAATAACCCGAATCCGTGAATGTTGATTCTAATTGTTCAGCTTGTTTAAGAAGGTTCGCTTCTGTAAGTGATTCGGGAATCCTAATCAATCGTTGGTCGTTTGATGGATCAACGATTAATTCAACTGGATAATTTTGAATGGTCGCACTTGTCAGACTTGAATCACAGTCACTGGCTCGAACTTCAACGGCTTCATAACTGGCAGCTTTCACGAACTTGCAAATAATGTTTTCCTGTAAAACCTTGTCAGCATCATTTTTAAAAACACGGTCGCGGTGCTTGAATATGTGAATTGATTCAATTGCAGTGACGTTTAATAGGTAGCTTCTGAAATTTTTGAAGTAAAGCCCATTGGTGAAGCTACGCGGAGTAATTGCCACCATTTGACCATCTTCATTGAGACTGGCGGCAACAATAGCCATGAAAGAGGCGTATATATTTGGATCACCGCTATACAGATCACTAACGGCTTTAGCATAAGGCGAAGTTTTAACATTGTATTTGAAATATGGCGGATTGATTACCGACACATCAAAATATTCTGTTTTGTCTGGTCGTTCAAGTACAAAATCACTGCTCCGAACTTCAAATGTGAACTTACCTTTTTTCGATTGATAAAGGCTTTCAATAACTTTCATGGTCTGGTTCAGGTGTTTGATAACTGAAAAATCGAGTTCATACAAAACCGCGTGAACTACTTTACAGCCCAATTCCAAGAGTTGAACAGCAGTTGAAGCGGTTAAAATGCCTGTACCGGCACCAGCATCAAGAATTTTTACTTCTTTAATCTTGGGCTTGTGCAGCATTGAAGCCATATAATCTGCAACAACTGGGCTGGTGAAAAACTGTCCTAATGCTTTTCTTTCTTGCACAGACTTGCTGAGCAAAAAAGCACTCTGAATACTAGCCATGTCATTCATTGGCTCAATTAATGACTGTTGATACAAACTTATTACCTCAAAACTAAATTTTTCTATTTTACAGTGCTCGCGCCAGACGCTGAACAATGACTTCCTTTTCAGCTAACGCCCGCAGCACGCGCGGCTTTGCAGTGAAGGCGAAGCCGCAACGAAAAAGCCGTCACCGTGCCTGCGATTGTTAGCTTTTGTTACGTAAACGCTTCTCTTCATCTTTTTTCCATTCATTGATCGGGTCTATAGATTCTTGCTGATAGTGCTTGAGCATCCATTTTAAGAACTTGGCCCTCCGGTCTAGATCAATTTTTAGCTTTCTTAGATCTTCTCTGATCTCATCAGAACGACTGAAGTGGCGATTAAATACCTCTGGCGTGACCTCATTGTCATTTATAAAATGCTTAGAGCCATGTTCGTCACTTACAATCCTTGTTTTTCCGGCGTGCTCAGTATTCCACTCATGCGCTAGTTCAACGTATCGCCGCACGTTGAGCTGAGCTTGTCCGGTTAAAATATATCGGTTAATGACCCACCAAAGGACTGCATCCCTCACGACAAGAAAAGCCGGGAGGAGAATGTACGTCCCAATCCCGACCAGCATTACCTTGCCTATCGTTGCCCATGATATGTCCATCAAAACCCCACGAAAAAGCTAACGCCGTGGACAGCGGTGGCCTTGGAGCGCAAGCGGAAAGGACATCCGGCCGCCAAAGGCGGCGAACTGCTGCACTTTGTTATTGCCAACACCACCAAATATAACCACTGCTGCCCAACTGGCTGAACCACTGAATGATAGATGCACCAGCCTGGATAACAGCACCTGATTTTCTGACTGCATTACCCGCAACAGCTCAACCACTTGATGCTGGCAACAACCTAAAACAAAGCCCGATACGGCGGCAGCGACCTGAACATTTTGCCGAAGTCGCCAGCCTCAACCGACACTACCAAGCCCCGGCAATAACGCTGCAATCACGCGCTCGTCGCGTGGATTGCCTTGTTATCTCTTGATAAGCTTACCACTTTCATTAAAGGCGAATTCCCTAAGCTTTCTGTCCGTTAAAAACCTAGTAACTTTTCCGTCCTTATCCAGAAGCACAAAGCGATGCCCGCTATCATCGGTAATGCGAAGCTCTTCTGTATAATTTTCATAGGGTAACTCGTATTCCAACCCATGAATCTCAGCCATAATACCGTTTATGTCTATGTAATGATCCTTGAGGAAAAAACACCCATGGGACATACCGGTTTCGGAATTAGGTTCCCCGTAACCCTTTGAAGTGAGCTCATGAAGAGACAATATTTCATTTCCCGACACGTCATAGAAACAGCTAAGCACAGTTTTATACTCAACGCGGTCGGATCCCGGCTCAACTAATACTTTAAGAGCTGTCTCTCCGCGCTTGGTAAGGCGAGGTATCCATTTTGCCTTCTCAGGTTGCGGCATTTGAATGTGCATCTGGATAACTACGGTCTTTATAAACCCCTCTTCATCAAGCTCGGTGCCGGGCCTCAAACCCCAAAGAGCTATCGGCTTTCCGAACATTTCTCCAGCAGACTCCGCATACTTTTTGGCCGGGCCTGTATATTCAGTAGCCGAAAAAAACGCACCAGCATCAATTTCTTTTAGATCCGGCAATGCTCCACCTAGTTTTTGCAAATCCCCTCTACCCACCTTCTTACCTTGGAGGGAGTAATCTTTTGCTTCCCCCATAGTAGCTCCATCACCTGATTTACTATGGATATCCAACTGGTACAGCGTTTTAGAGAATTGACCGCGCAGCTTATCGTCATGGGTCACGTTCCCTTCATTAAGTAGGTACGAAGCTATTGAGGCTAACCGCTCAAATGCGGTGCCAGCCTTGTCGGGAAGATAACCAAAAATTTCTTCGTAAATTTTATCTATCGGGGATGGCATTGATTAACCTCAAAGATAACGCCCGGCTCACCGAGCAAATTTTTGATGGCGGCTTTTTTGCGTTTTTTTGCAAAAAAGGTGACAACGGAAATTTGTCCGGTGCAGACGTTTGTTATTGCCAACACCACCAGAAATAACCACTGCCACCCAACTGGCTGAACCACTGAATGATAGATGCACCAGCCTGGACAACAGCACCTGATTTTCTGACTGCGTTACCCGCAACTGCTCAACCGCTTGATGTTGGCAACGACCTAAAACAAAGCCCGATACTGCGGCGGCGACCTGAAAACTGTACCGAAGTCACCAGCCTCAACCGATGCAACCAAGCCCCGGCAATAACATTTTGTTAGTAGGCATGCTCAAAAAGTCACTGCTGCCTACCGTCTGTTTTT
>JACUUF010000037.1 GCA_014859465.1 Methyloprofundus sp. | reverse complement strand
GGGAGGGCTTTGTTTGTATATTCACTACGTTACCAATCACTACAGCAGACATTCTGCCATAAGCATAGCCTTCTCCAGCAGGACGGAGCAACTTTACTTTTTAATTCATAGTATTTAAAGGTATAAAAGTTGTGTAGATACCCATGCATCAGCGTAATAATGCTAAACTGCCTTGCCCAACACCCTACGGGCAAATGCAAACCCGATCGTTCCTCAGGGAAAAGGAGATGAGCAGAGGGTCTCTGAATATTGCCAACTAAAGTCATCCAGCTCTGATCTACCGCTCTTTACCTTGAAACCAAAGCTCCAGCATCATCAATATCCAAATTAATTCACCATAATAAGCAGCATGAATACTTTGATGCATTTTAATCGTATGCTCAAGAAATTCCGCCTTAAAATAAGGACGTTTTTTTAGGCTATTAATACTGTCATAAGCTAACTCTTTCAAAGGCTGATATTCTTTTAACCAAATACCAAAGGGTAAGCCAAATCCATGCTTCGATTTATTAATAATCTTTTCTGGTAAAAAACCCGCCATAGCTTGTTTGTAAAATTTGCGTAGCTGTTTGGCTTGTAGTTTATCGCTTGATGGAATTTTACAGGATAAATCTATAATGTCCTGGCTTAATAACGGGTATCTTACGGTTACACCGGCCATTTCACACATTTTATTGACTTTTACTAAGTCGTTATCATGCAAGGTTGTTTTCCAATCCATATATAACATACGGTTTAAGGTGCTGGCTTGCTCCGGCCGATGATAAGCGTCCTTGAGTAAATCTAAAGGCTGCTCGGTATTGATCTGCTGTAAAAAGTCTGCTTGAAATATTTCACTACCTATATGACGATGTAAAAAATTATAATCCTGCAAACGATCTGGCAAAGGTATTTTAGCTTGCTCTATATAACGCTTAGCTTTAAAAAATAACTTTTGTTTAGCTAACAAAGCAGGCAAATGATTCAATACACCTTCCATACTATTAGCGATAATACTTGGCACTTGCTGATAATAATCAAACACGAGTTGCTGTACATAGCGTTCATTCCCGGCAAATAGCTCATCACCGCCATCGCCACCTAACATAACTGATATGCCATTATCTTTAGAGACTTTGGCACAATAATAGGCGGCTAATGCGGATGAATTACCAAAGGGCTCATCATAATAAGCGGCAATATCAGGAATCGCCTTGACGGTATCTTCTGGGGTTAAATAATATTCAGTTTGTCGAGTTTTAAAATGATCAACCGCGATATTGGCATATTCAATTTCATCGTAGCCATCTACAGGAAAGCCCATAGAAAATGTTCTGGCTTGATTAGGATAAACTTGGGATAAAGCGCCCGCGACACTGGAACTATCTAACCCGCCACTTAAAAATGCGCCGGTTGTATTTTCGCCCACAGCTAATCGTGCTACTGAGTCTATTAATTTTTGCTGTAACTCTTGCCCCAATTCTGCAGCAGAGCTAGGCATGGTTTCTTGGAATTTAGGCGTCCAGTAATGTTTTAACTTAATTTTTCCATCTTGATAAACAAGAATCTGTCCGCCTTCTAGTTTTTTAACTTGCTGGTAAATCGTATTGGGGCTGGGGCAATGGTGAAAATAGACATAATCATAGATAGATTGCGCGGAAATATCGGTTTTTACTTCCGGATGAGCAATCACACTATCCGCAGTTGTACCAAAGACTAAGCCTTTTTCAGTTAAGGCATAATACACATTACTCAGACCAATGGGATCTGTTGCTAGAATCAGTTTCTTTTGGCTAGAATCGATAAGAATTAGTGCTTGCTCAAACGGATTCGACTGCAAAAAGCTATCGCCTTTCTGTTGATAATAGCCAACAATTTCTTGCGCAGACTTTGTTAATTGGGTATTACCGGCATTAACCAATAATGTACCTTGTACATTATGGATTTTGTCTTGGCTTGCCGCCAAAGCATAAAAAGTAGAGCTATCGATTGTTACATTTTTTGTTGTAAAACTGGGAGCATTACTAATATGACTTTTTAATAGCCTTTCTGCATCCTTAGCTTTTATTATTGTATCTACCCATCCAACTACTAATGTCATGCTTTATCCTTTCAAAATTCGGCTATTACTTTAAAGTGAGGTTCTATATTTCGTAGGGCCTAGCTTTAGCGCGCCAATACTGCGCCTTCATTTCACAAGCATCGGGATCTACACAAATTTATATTTTTTAACGGGTGTTAGCCAGTCATTTTAATGGTGATAATGTGTCAGAGGAATCTTAAATCTTGGCGCTACATGGAGTGGGCATTACCCAGTCTACAGTGTCAGCCCTTATTTATTGCGATTTTATTCCTTAACTTTAAAACGGGCTAAAGCCGCGTCCTACTGTATGGCTACATGACTTATTACATACCTAAATTTGCCCGATTTTTCTTTAGCTATTGCAGAGACATATTCAACGTCTATTTGCACATCTTGTCCTAAGCGCTGTTTAAACTCGCTTTGAATTTTTGCAGTATTTTCTGGATTATACTGTTGATTTTTGACAATCTGCACCGTTGTTTCATCTATATTATGTTGGGTAATTTTAAAGGATTCTATCCCATCAAGATCGCGCAATACATAGATAAGCGCCAAGCCATGCAATACCGTACCATCCTGAGCAACAATAAAGTCTGTCGTGCGCCCTTGAATTTCTTTTAATAAAGGCAGGCCTCTTCCGCAATGACAAGTTTCCTCACTTAAAATGCCAACATCGCCGGTTCGATAGCGAATAAAAGGAAAATCACGAGTCGCTAAATGCGTTACTACAATTTCACCCGCTTGATTATCGGGTAAGACATTGCCATTATTATCGATAATTTCAACAATAATATCTTCTGCCGTTATATGCATATTACCTTCGGGGCATTGATGCGCAATAAACCCTGCATCACGCCCGCCATAACCATTAGCTACAGGACAAGCAAAAATTTGCTCTATTTTAGCGCGCTGATGATCATAAAGCCGTTCAGAGGTAACAAAGGCCACCTTAATGCCTAAATCATCGAGCACTTGCCCTGTTTTTTCAGCATGTGCAGCGATATGCGCTAAAGCAGAGGGATAGCCAAAAAGCATTTTTGGTTGTAGCATTTTAATTTGCTGAATGAAGCCATCTATCTTTGCTGGTGACATTTCAAAGGCAGGGATTAAGTGAGTTCTTAATAACTTATCTCTAAGTAATTTAACTCTGTCTTGCCCACTTAATTCTATAGGAGAGCCCCAAATAACTGCTTCAGGATCTCCAATATCAACACCCCACCAACGTGTTGCCCGCCACTTTGCGGCAACATCATGACTGACGCGCTTATTACCTATATAGAAGATCAGCGGTTCGCCACTTGAGCCTCCGGTATTAAATTTAGCTAACCCTACTGCATTATCTGCTTTTAACTGTTCGCTTTGTTCGCGGATTAAAGGCTTTCCAGTTAGCGGTAACTGTTGTAAGTCAGCTAATGAAGTTATATTTTTAGGATTGAATTTTAATTGCTTAAATAATTGCTGATAATAAGGAACATGCTGCTCAATATCGATTAACAAGGTTTTTAAACTATCTAGCTGCAATGCGTTTAAGTCTTGAGCTGAAAGCCACTGGGTTTTTTCCAAATCTTTACGAATACGCACGGTATCATGTTTTTTTAAATACTCATGTAGCGGAAAAATAATATTTGCAACTAGTTTTGTATATAAGCTCATATTAGTTCACTATCTTCTTAAATTCTTCTACTAAGATTTCGACACGCGTATCCCAGGCGTTATCTTGTGCATATTGAAAAATTTTATCTTTATCCCAGTGTTGCTCCAGAGCCTTTGATAAAGCATTGCTTAACGCTTGTTGATCTGCAAAAGGAACAATGATGCCTAGTTCATCGTTATTAACTACTTCCTTATTTCCCCCCACATCTGTAGTGACAACAGGCAAACCACAGGCCATCGCCTCTAAAAATACATTTGCCCAGCCTTCATTAGCCGTAGATAACACAAACACATCAGCACTTGATAAAGGTTTGTTAAGCTCAGTAGAAGCTAGCGCACCTAAGAATCTAACATGATGCTCAAGCTTTAATACTTTAACTTGTTGCATTAACTGCTCTTTAATATTGCCTTCAGGGCTATCTCCGCCGACAATTAAATAAATTAAATCTGGGTATTGATTTACTAACTCTGGTAATAGTTCAATCACACGGTGAAAGCCTTTGCGCTGGACAAGTCCACCCACAGAAACAAGAACCTTAGCATTATCCGGGATATTTAATGCTTCTCTTTGTGTTTGTTTATCTAATGGATAAAATTTCTTAATATCAACGCCATTGCCCACGACACGTATTTTATTTATATCTGCGCCTAATACGCCAACATGTTGTTTAAGGGAGTTGGCAACTGAAAAAACCCGTGTTGCACTAGCAAGCGCTTTTAGCATCCTCAGTTTACGTCCTGGCATTTTAGCTAAAGGCACCTCAGTACCACGCAATGTAATCGTAACCGGAACTTTAAACCATTTTCCTAGTAAAGTAGCGGCATAGCCATCAGGATAAGCAAAATGTGCATCAATAATATTAAATTCACTTTTAAGTTTAAAGAGTACAGACAAACTACCTAAGGCCATAAAAAAACCATCCCAAGATTTTAATAGACCTGGAATTGATAAAAACCGAGGGAAATAAACCTGCACGCCTTGTTGAGCTTCAAATTTATCCGGTTGCGGTCTAAAATGCGGTCTCCAATAGCGAATCAAACCCTGAAAGGGAAACCAAGGGACGGGGGAAACTACAATAATAGGCAATTCCTGCCCCACTCGAAACATTCTTTCGCGAATAAAAACGCCTGCATTAGGCCGTTTCTTGCTCGGAAATAAAGAACAATAGACTAATAATTTTGGCTGACTCATAAACTATTTCAGCTTGTTCAGTAAGGGTAAATAAACCTGCTGATAGTTGCTCACACTTTTCACCCAATTTCTTTCTTGTTCGACATACTGCCTACCCGCTTGGCGCATTGCTGGCCAACTCTGGGAATGAGCTAATAAATTGAGCACACAAGCGGCTAAAGAATCAGCATCATTGGCTTTAAATAAAACCCCGTTTTCTTGGTCTTTTATTAATTCTTTATGTCCACCAACATCAGAGGCAATAACTAAACGCCCTTGTGCCATGGCTTCTAAAGGTTTTAATGGCGTGACTAATTCAGTTAAACGCATTGCTAAGCGTGGATAAACAAATATATCTACCAGGTTGTAATAATCTTGGACTTGATCATGAGGAACACGGCCGGTAAAAATAACAAAAGATTCTAACTGTAATTGTTTTACCTTTTCTTTAATTATTTGTTCCTGAGGGCCGCCACCTACTAATAGCAAGCGGACATTCGCTTGTTGCTTGAGGATTTCAGGCAAGGCATCAAGTATTAAGGGAATACCTTCATAAGCATAAAAAGAACCGATAAAACCAAGCACTGTTTTATTCTGTAAGTCTAATTGCTGCTTCAGCTCCGGATTAGCTTCTTGACCAAAAGTGAATTTCTCTATATTCACAGCATTGGGAATAACGGTAATTTTATTTTCGGCTATACTGCGCTGAATAATATCTTGTCTCAAACCTTCGCAAATACAAGTGATCGCTTGTACCTGTTGAAAAACATAGGTCTCTAACGCCTGAGTAATCCGATAACGCAAACTACCTTCCCGCGTTGTTCCATGATCGACAGCCGCATCCTCCCAAAAGGCGCGACATTCATAAACAACGGGGATTTTGTATTTTTTTCCTGCTTTTATAGCAGCCAAACCATTTAAAGCCGGTGAATGCGCATGTAAAATATCAGGCCTTATTTCAGGGATAATTTCGTCTAATCGCGCAGTTAAACTCTTAACAATAGCCCATTGATTAAACACAGGGAGCTTAGCTAGTAATCCAGCAGGCTGCTGAGAGCGGTAAAAACTGAGTCCATCAACCTCTTCTACAGCTTGCTCTGCCACAATATGTTTCGCAGACGTGACATGAAAAGTTTTCCAGCCCAGGGCTTTTTGTTGCTCAAGAATGGCACGAGTGCGGAAAGTATAGCCACTGTGTAGTGGAATGGAATGATCGAGAATATGTAATATTTTCAAATTTTGGGACAACACATTTAGCTCTGTCATACTATATTAATCAACTCAATTTGGTTAGAAACGCATTATTCACTCTGTCACCCCTGTATGCAGTGCGCAACAAAAGTATGTATTAATTTTTATTGAGCGCATTTAACTCAAATACACTAAGCTCAGTTACTTCAGCTACCTTCTCAGCTGGCATACCAAAACTAAGTAATTGTTTTGCAATCTTTTTGTTTTGCTCCATTTTTCCTTTTTCTACGCCTTGCTCTACGCCTTTTTCTATGCCTTGCTCTATGCCTTTTTCTATTCCCTGCTCAAGTCCTTTTTCCATACCCATAACAAAACTAGGTAATTTTTCTATTTCAACATGTAACATTTCAAACTCCTGCCGAATATCAAGTTCTAAATTTCGATTGCTCGCTAAAATTTCCAGCATACTGACATACTCGCGCAATTGCTGTTGATTACCTTGAGTTAAAGCCATTAAATTGCGTAATACTTCATGAACTACTGCATGCTTTTTTACGCCATCAAAATCACACAAAATCGCCATAACGACTGCATCGGGTGTTTTCTGATTAAGAAATTCCCGGTAATTTTTCTGGTGCATATCAATTACCGAGTAATGATACTGTAATTGCTCGGTCTCAATACCATTCTTCATGCTTAATGGCTTACGCCCAATATACAGAAGATATTGATGAATTTTCTCGCCCGGGTATTGCAGTCTTAAATCGGTAAAATAACGCAACATACGCTCGGGCATAATGCGCTGATTCTGATTTTGTATTTCTAGATGCAGTATAAAGGCCTGCTGATCTTTATCCACAACGCGCGCACATAAATCGGCACGCCGATCCTCTATACGTTGCTGTTCCGTTTCTAGCAATTCTGCACTTTGCAATTCCAATCCAAACAGATAGGTCGCTACATCGACTAAAATGCGTTTAAAAATCTGCTTGGAAATAATATCTTTCTCACCCATTAATGCAACTCTTTGCCTGTTAAACGCATCCAGCTCTTACGCAATAAATGCGGAATTAATAAATGCATGGGCATTCTTAACCAATGAGATCGGATATACAATAACCACCGCGCTAAACCTGTCCAACGGTCATCACAACTTGGATGCTCAGGCATTAAGGCTCTTAAAAAAAGAGCATCCATTAAAATTCGTTTCAAAGCATTAGATGTGTAGCGTTCTACTTGTCTTTGTACCTCTTTCGGAATCGGTGTAGCAAATATTTTGCTACAGTAGCGTAATGCATAATACAAGGGTAGTTGTTGTTTCAAGTCAGTCGCGCGCTGTAGTAATTGTGGCCAAAAATTATTACTTTCAGAAAATTCCTTTAACAAAAAATCAAGATCTGACACATCACGAAACCCCTGCTCTAACTCGCCTTCATAAAACAAATGCGTTGCACTATGTATTACTCGGTCTTCAGGCGACAAAACCCAGCTATTTTTATGCTTCACTTGCACTGCATTATTTAATAAAGAGCCAGCATCTGGACAAAACTTAGCGGTCTTAGGCAAAATATTATGATGTACATCGAGGGATGTCTGCCTTTTCAAATTCCTTAGAGGTGGTATTTCATGCATCCATTGTCGATAATATTTCTGCTCATAAGCATCAAAGCTTAAATTCATCCAGCCAGCTTTCGCTAAGGCCTGCTCCACAGCAAGCAAGGTATTCTCTGGTACCAGTATATCCACATCAGAAAAAATACGGCCATTGGCTGCTAAATTTCCAGCCGCATAGTAAGCCGCGCCTTTTAATAAAATTAATTTTACTGGCTGATTCTGCAAAGCTCGCGCAATACATGTTATTTCCCATTCAATAGAAGCTGCAAAACGCTTAGCGTGTATTTGTGCTGATATCAAGTGCTTTCGGGGCGCCTCAGGGATGGCTTGTAAGATATTATGGCGCTCTAACAAGAAAGCCAATTTCGCTAACATATTTGCCCTGCGAGCTTGCCTAATAAGCAGATCCCATTGCTTTAACGGCAATACTAACAAAGCCTGCGGATTTATAAATGCCTCCGCCAATAAAGGCCTAATCAACGCGCCAGCTCCGTAAACAGCTCTATAGCCTCATCAAGACAGCTGTAACTGAATTCATAACAATCACTGACATCAACCAAGGCACATAAAGTTTCAAACCCCTGCGTACCTAAAACACTGTAATTAAAACATTGCTCTGCGGCTTTTAAAGCGCTATTACCTTTACTTATTAATGTTAATTCGGTTACGGTACCTTGTTTATATTTAGGGAAAATTATTTTTGCCGGAGTTACCGCTTGATCACTTGAATAAATACTACTATCCGGCGCGCGCATATGAGCGATAGAACCTTTAGCGGTATCATGAACAATTTCACCAAAAACCGCATCCGCCGAATAAGCACTTATAACTTCGATAGATTTATTTTTAAGACTAACCGGACGTGGGATTGGATAGATTTGTCCATTTTCCATTGAAACCAGGGCCATTTCATCTGATAGTAAGCGCCACCCCTTACATACCAAGGCTGCACATAAAGTACTTTTACCATTGCCTGGCGCACCAGGAAGAATAAAGGCATGACCATTCAACTCAACAACGGCTGCATGTATAATCAAAAATTGGTTAGAATGATGGGCAATACACCAATTTAATCCCCATTCAAACATTGCCGCAGCTTGGGATAAGGGTAAGGGCATAAAAGGCTGATGCCCATCGAATAAGAATATTACTTGAGGTCTTATCCATTTTCGCAAAATAAAGGGCGCTTCCAGACTTAAATGAAAATCGTTGAAATCAGCATCATTTATCTCGTACGCTGTGTAAAAGGAAATAATATGCCGAATAACCCCCTCAAGGGAGCTTTTTATGCGCACAGAAACTGGTCCAATTTTAATAGCTAGGCCCTGAGTTGATATTTGCTTACTTATCTCCTCAGCGCCTAATTTTGCTAACTGCATTCTTTTAAATTCCCTTTTCTAATAAATGTAATTGTAAAAGCAGTTTTTTTATAGTAAAAAAATATTCACTAGCCTCTTCATACGTCTCAAAGAAATTTGTAATAGCTGCAATTACAGCATTTTCATGAATATCAGGCATGATTAACTTCTCAAGAATCAATGCATCTAAGGAAGATAAAGCATGGGTATCACCTGTTGTAACATTATAAATTAACGCGCTATCATCAAATTGATAAAAAAGCAGCTGCATTTATTAGTTTGGATTATTATGGTAATTAGCGGAAATCAGGCTAATTAACTGACCTGGATCACTGGCATACATCTCTATGAACTGAGCTTCAGTTAAAAAATACGGTACGTTGCTAGCACTAAAATATTGAATATTCAACCAGCCAGCAATTAGATGCAAAATACCAGCATCATTTGGCACACAATTTAAAGCCTCTCTGACGGAAATAGTACCGTCTTTATCATCATCACATGTGTATTTTCCGTTAGCTCCCGTGGCAAAAACTCGAGGATCATGCTCTGCAAAGAAAAAGTTCGCGACTGTAAATGGGGTCCCACCTGTATAATCATCCCATTTATTGCCATTTTTACCAGGCTTTAGCCCTGTATAATAGCTATACCCTGCTTGACTCCAAGCATACTCCCACTGCTGCCCATCAGCGGTTGTATAATCAGGTGCGCCAGCAGGCGTTTTCCAAAAACCCGGACTCATCCCGCCCCAACAGTAATTACCTCGATTGGGGTCAGACAAATTACCGGACATCATATTTGACAAACACTGAGCTCCTAATACCGGCCGACTTGCCAGCGTCATAATCACTGGCGCCGCGATCCCTGCTTTAGCAAATGACCGGCGTTTTACATTAACGCCTTGCGTCGGCGTAACTAGCTCTTCTTTTGTTTCTTTATTATCTTTCATGACCATTCCTCACCAAACTGACAAAACCAAATTCATACCAGACAGCACCCAAACCGCCCCATACTTTTTTACTAGATTAGCATATATTCTTATCGCATTATAGCGATTGATTTAAAAATCGTTCAAACATTAATAAGGACCAAATAGGCGAACTATAATCACGTAAACCACTTTGATGTTGACTGACTATTTTTTGCAGAAAACCTGGATCAAATAGACCACTTTGCATCATCGAATCACCCAACAAAGATACTTTAACCTGTTCTTTTAATGGACCTTTAAACCAACTACCCAAAGGTACCGCAAAGCCCATTTTAGGGCGGTATAAAATATCATTAGGTAAATAACTTTGCAGTGATTTTTTAAAAATATATTTGCCTTCCCGGCCTTTTAATTTTAACTCAGGATTTAGCCCTGCGATCCACTCCACTAATTGATGATCTAACAAGGGTACTCGAACCTCTAAAGCATGGGCCATACTCGCACGATCTACTTTAGTTAGAATATCGCCTGGCAAATAGGTTTTCATATCCAAATATTGCACTAAGGATTGGGCATTATCGATAGAGGTATTTTTGGCATGTTTTCTAAACACCTCTACCGCTTGGTAACCTTGTAAATCTTGCTTTAATTGCTGACTAAATAATTGCGCTCGAAACTCATTCGATTGCACAGAGACACTATGAAAATAGCCTTCCAGCGAATCACGTCCGATAGATTCAAAGGTTGACTTAGCACGCAATATTTTCGGCGCCCAATCTGCTTTCGGATAAACTTGCCCCATAAAACCAAACAAGGGTTTTCTAATGCTATCGGGCATAATAGCGCGCATACGGTCTTCATAAGTATGCCAGCGATAACGTCGATAGCCTGCGAGATTTTCATCACCTCCATCACCTGATAACACAACGGTTGCCTGCTTTTTGGCTAGCTCACAAACGCGATAAGTTGGCAATGCGGAGCTATCGGCATAAGGCTCATCATAAATACCGGCAAGTTTGTCAATTAAACTAAAATCATCGGGATCTACTTGCTCTACCCGATGCTGAGTATGATATTGCTGCGCTACTTGTGCTGCGAATTGTGCTTCATTAAATTTTGGATCACCAAAAGAAATAGAACAGGTATTAACTGGGTCTTTTGATAAGCCCGCCATCATGGCAACTATTGCACTGGAATCCACCCCACCCGATAAAAAAGCCCCTAACGGCACATCGGCAACCGTGCGAATTTTAACCGCTTCGCGTAATCGTACGATAAGTTCTTCGCCTAACGCCTGCTCGCTACCTTGATGTTTTGTCTCAAAATGGACATCCCAATATTGACGCGGCTGGTATAGCGTATTACCTCGTTTGAGCGTTAAACAATAGCCAGGCTCTAGCTTATAAACCTCTTTATAAATCGTTTTAGGATCAGGAATATAGCCAAAACCAAAATAATCTTCGATAGCTGTCGGGTCAATTTCCTTAGGTAATTCTGGGTGTTCTTTTAAGGCTTTTAATTCTGAGGAAAAAATAAACTGACCATTTTTTAACTGTGCATAAAATAAAGGCTTAATGCCTAATCGGTCACGCGCTAAAAATAAAGTTTGCTTATTTCGATCCCAGATGGCAAAAGCAAACATTCCACGTAAACGTAAAACACAATCTTCACCCCAAGCTTGCCAGGCATAAACAATGACTTCCGTATCACAATGCGTTCTAAAGGCATACCCTAAGGTCTCTAACTCTTTGCGTAACTCAGGAAAGTTATATACTTCACCGTTATAGGTCAAAACCACATGACCATCAGCACTATGCATCGGCTGTTGACCGCTGGATAAATCGATAATCGATAAGCGCCTATGCCCTAACCCCAAGCCAGGCTCTATATGCAAGCCACCCTCATCAGGACCGCGATGAAATTGGCTCTCGTTCATTACATGCAGCAATTCACGATTAATCTCACGCTTTCCGCTTAGATCAAAGATACCTACAATGCCACACATATTATTTCCTTTTTAATCCCAATGAATCGTATACTTCAGTATATTTAGTGACCATGGCCTGAATTGAAAAATGCTCAAGCACTCTTTGATGGCTATTTTCACTTAATTTCTGCCTTTTATCTTTATCTATCAGCAAACTTAGCATAGCCTCTGACATGGCTTCTGGATCTGAAGGGGGAACTAATAATCCCGTTTCACTAGGTATTACTAATTCTAAATTACCACCTACTGCGGTTGCAATAACTGGCAATCCCGTTGCCATGGCTTCTAAAATAGTATTGGAAATGCCTTCTGCTTGTGAAGGAAGTACAAAAATATCTAATGAGCGCATAATATCAGCAATATCTTCTCGTTCGCCAGGCAACCATGCAATTTGCAATAATTGATGCTTTGCTAATAACGCTATTGCTTCTTGCCTTAACGGCCCATCACCAATCAAGATTAAATAAACCTTGCCTATTAATTCTTGATGCGCTTGCACTAACAAAATAAACGCAGTAACGAATGTTATCTGATCTTTCACGCCATGCATTCGGCCGACTGTACCAATATAAACATTTTTTTCATCAAAGGGCAGCGGGCAATCAAACAAAGCGCTCCTTACCGTTGTAGGGTAAAACTTTTTTATGTCTACCCCATTACAAATTCGTTTTATTTTAGATTTTGGAATTTTCACTTTTTCCACAAGATAGTCTTGCAAATGCAAAGATAAGGGAATAAATACTTTTATTAAAGGACTCAATAAACGCCTTAAGCACTGATATTTCTTGTTATTGCCTTCAGGATCGAAGGTATCCCAGCCATGCTCACTATGAACCCTAAACTTTACACCCGCTAAAAATGCAGACACTTGATATTCGATTGCCGCTAAATTGCGTGTGTGAATAATATCGACTTTATGTTGCTTCAATATTCGATAAAGCCTTATAAATGAGCGCCAATCTTGGCCATCCTTTTTTTGTAAGTCTATTATCTGTACATCTTTGCGCTTTAACCGTTGACGAAATTCCGTACTTCCTTTTAAGCAGATAATCATATGCCGGTATTGATCAGTCGGCATATTATTGATTAAGTTTATCAATCCATTTTCTAAGCCACCAACACCTAAGCGAAAAATCACATGAGCAATAAGTGGAGGCTGTTGTGCATTTTTTACCACCGTCACATCTAGTACCTATTGAGCTAGTGAATTAGCGCTTCAAGCTCATTCAACGGTAACTCTGTGATTTCAGCAATTTGTTCTATTGACATACCCGTACCTAGTAATTTTTTAGCTATAAGTATGGCTTTTATTTTTTCACCACGCTTTTCACCACGAAGTTCACCTTCGCTCTCGCCTCTTTTCATGCCTATTCTATAACTAGGTAATTGTTCTATTTCTAGGTTTAGCATCTCAAACTCCTGCTGTATATCTATATCTAAACTTCGATTATTAGCTAAAATCTCTAACATCGAAATATACTCTCTTTGCTCACTGGAACTGCGCTGAGTTAAATGCAGCAACTTATTTAATAACTCATGAACAATTTGTTTTTCTGGCACACCTTTAAAATCACAAAGGATTGCCATGACAATTGCATCGGGCGTACTTTGGGTAATAAAATCATGATAGTCAATAGTGTGCATATCGATGACTGCGTATTGATAATCAAGCTGTTGACTCTGAATACCACTACCCATAGTCAATTTTTCTTGGCCAATATAAAGCAAATACTGAAAGACCTTTTCATCAGGATGATTTAATTGAATATCGGTCAAATACCTCAGCATTCTTATGGGCATTATGCGCTGATTTTGGTTTTGTATTTCAATGTGCAAGATAAATTTATTTCCTGCTTCATCTTGCACTTTAGCAACTAAATCGGCGCGTCTATCTTCTATTCTTTGCTGTTCAGTATCTATTAACTGCACATCATGTAATTTTAAACCGAATAAATAGGTCGCAACATCAACAAAGATGCGTTTTAAAATACTTTTAGAAATAACATCTTGCTTGCCCACTTTAGTCTTCAGCTGGTGCGTAGTAGCTATTATACCAAGCGGCAAATTTTTCTATACCCTGCTCAATGGTGGTATTTGGTTTATAACCAACATCTTGCACTAGAGATTCAACATCCGCATAAGTATCAGGTACATCACCAGGTTGTAATGGCAAGAGTACTTTTTCAGCTTTTTTACCCAAAAACTTCTCTAAAGTCTCAATATAGTCCATTAACTCTACTGGACTTTGGTTACCTATATTATAGACTCGCCAAGGCGCTTTGCTGGTACCTGGGTCTGGATTTTTACCACTCCAGTCTGGATTAGGCTGGGCAACATGGTCTAGTGTTCGAATGATACCTTCGACAATATCATCTATATAAGTAAAATCACGCCTATGCTTGCCGTAGTTAAAGACCTGTATTGGCTTACCTTCTTGGATGGCTTTAGTAAATAAAAACAAAGCCATATCAGGCCGCCCCCAAGGGCCATATACAGTAAAAAATCGCAAGCCTGTGGTCGGTAAATTATATAAATTACTATAGGTGTGCGCCATTAACTCATTCGACTTCTTGGAAGCAGCATACAAACTCAAAGGATGATCGACATTATCATGCACAGAAAAAGGCATGCTTTCATTGGCACCATAAACAGAACTACTAGACGCATAAACTAAATGTTCGACATTATTATGCCGACAACCTTCTAAGATATTTAAAAAACCCACGATATTGCTTTCAATATAAGCATGTGGATTTTCTATGGAATATCGAACGCCGGCTTGCGCCGCTAAATTAACAACACGCTGCGGCTGGTGTTCTTTAAATAGCATGTCCATACGCTCTCTATCAGAAATATCAGCTCTGACATCAGTAAAGTTAGGATGATCTTTTATTCGATCTAAACGCGCTAATTTTAAATTAACATCGTAATAATCATTTAAATTATCAATACCAATAACTTCATCACCTCTTTCTAATAATTTTATGGCAAGATGATTGCCAATAAATCCGGCTGTGCCGGTAACCATTACTTTCATTTATTATAATCGCTCATCTGTTAGATCGGCTGGAAATAGGTATTTTAAATCATAAACAACTGAGTCAGGCTTACCTAACGCTCTGACTTGCTTAATATCCATTTGCTTAAATTGCTCATGAGCAACGGCTAATAAAATAGCATCATATTTATTGTCCTCCAAAACTGCTATAGGCTGTATTCCATATTCATGCATCGCTTCTTCGGAATCAACCCATGGATCATAAATATGCACATTAACACCGTAGGTTTTTAATTCCTTAACTATATCAACGACCCGGGTATTACGTAAATCAGGGCAATTTTCTTTAAAGGTTAAGCCCATAATCAATACATCAGACTGCTGTACATGAATACGTTTTTGCAACATTAATTTGATCAACCGCGAGACGACATATTCACCCATGCCGTCATTAATACGTCGTCCAGATAAAATAATTTCCGGATTATAACCAATCGATTGCGCTTTATAGGTTAAATAATAAGGATCAACACCAATACAATGCCCACCCACTAGGCCAGGACGAAAAGGTAAAAAATTCCATTTTGTTCCCGCAGCAATTAATACTTCTTCGGTATCAATGCCTAAGCGGTTAAAAATTAAGGCTAACTCATTAATTAAAGCGATATTGACATCGCGCTGGGTGTTTTCGATGACTTTTGCCGCTTCAGCGACTTTGATACTACTGGCTTTATGGGTACCCGCCGTAATAATGCTTTTGTAAAGCTGATCCACTTGTTCAGCGATAGCGGGCGTTGAACCGGATGTTACTTTCAAAATATTGGTAACTCGATGCTCTTTGTCGCCAGGGTTAATTCGTTCAGGACTATAACCGACGTAAAAATTTTCGTTAAATTTCAGACCAGAAACCTGTTCCAAAATAGGGATACAAACTTCTTCGGTTGCACCCGGGTAAACAGTTGACTCGTAAATAACAATATCATCCTGTTTAATTACCTTACCTAATAAAGCACTCGCTTTTTCAAGTGGGCTTAAATCAGGTTGTTTATATTCATTAATCGGCGTCGGCACAGTGACAATATAAATATTACAAGTTTTAATATCGTTAATATCTGCGCTATAGCTCAGCTTATCAGCTTCGACTAACTCTTCATCACTTACTTCTAAAGTATGGTCATGGCCTGATTTTAATTCATCAATACGTGGTTTGTTGATATCAAAACCAACCGTTGTGTATTTTTTACCAAATTCAACAGCAAGCGGTAAGCCTACATAACCTAAGCCAATCATGGCAATTGTCGTATTTTCCAACATCATTTAGCCCTGCTCCCAAACGCCACGCGCATCAATAATAATTTTTTCTTGTAATACTGACGGTTTCACCTGCTTAAAAGCGGTATGATCCGTTAGTGTCACCACAATATTTGCTTTTTCAATACTTTCAGCCAAATTCACTAAGCGCACATTATCTGCTTGTAACTTAGCGGGTAGCTCTCTGATATGGGGCTCAACAATAAAGATTTCCCCAAAGGCTTGTTGTATTACTTTTTGAGCGATACCAACAGCTGGGCTTTCTCTTAAATCATCAATATCGGCTTTAAAGGCTAAGCCTAATAAGGCTATTTTAGGCGACTTAAATTCAGCCGCGACTAAACGAATTTTATTGAGTACATATTCGGGTTTACTATCATTGACTTCTCTGGCTGTACGAATCAAACGCGCCTCATCTGGTGTAGAGTCAACAATAAACCAAGGATCCACGGCAATACAATGTCCACCCACTCCAGGACCAGGTTTTAAAATATTAACGCGCGGATGCCGGTTAGCTAATTTAATTAACTCCCAAACATTAATATTTAATTTATCGCAAATTATGGACAGCTCATTAGCAAAAGCAATATTCACATCTCTAAATGAATTCTCCGTTAATTTTGCCATTTCAGCGGTACGCGCATCAGTAATAATACAATTGGCTTTAACAAAAATCTCATATAAAGCTTTGGCTTTTTCCGCACAATAAGGCGTGAGACCGCCAATTACTCTATCATTCGAGACCAATTCCTGAATGACATAACCTGGCAAAACGCGTTCTGGACAATGCGCCACCTGAATATCTGCTTGCTCACCTGCTTGATGTGGAAATTTTAAGTCAGCACGTATCTCGCTCATCCACCCCGACATTTTTTCCGTTGTACCAACCGGTGAAGTGGATTCTAAAATGACTAAGTCACCTTTTTTAAGTACGGGGGCAATTTTTTTAACCGCGGCTTCTATGTATGAAACATCCGGCTTATGCCCATCAGTAAAAGGGGTTGGTACCGCAATCATAAAAACATCTGCAGACTCAGGTTCTATCGTGGCGCGCAATTTTCCGGTCATAACAGCACTTTGCACCAGCATATCCAAATCTGGTTCTACAATATGAATTTTACCTTGATTTATGGTATCGACAGCATGTTGCGAAACATCAACACCAATCACCTCAACCCCTCGTGAAGCAATAACCGCTGCTGTTGGCAATCCAATATACCCTAAACCTATCACCGATACTTTGTTAAACACGGTTTTATGCATATGCTGCGACTCCTTCGATAATTCGCTGACTAGCTTGACCATCCCCATAAGGGTTATGAGCAAAGCTCATTTTATGATATTCATCTTGATCATCTAAAAGTAATGAAACATTATGAATGATTTTTGTTTTATCTGCCCCCACCAACTTTACCGTCCCTGCAGCTATCGCTTCTGGTCTTTCCGTGGTATCCCGCATAACTAGCACCGGCTTACCCAATGAAGGAGCCTCCTCCTGAACACCACCGGAGTCAGTAAGAATAATATATGCGATACTCATTAAATAGACGAATGGCAAATAATCTTGCGGCTCTATCAGATGCACATGCTCAATACCTTTTAATAATCTATTGACAGGCTCGCGTACATGAGGATTAAGGTGTACTGGATAAATAATTTGTATATCATCGCGTAAAGCTAATTCTTTTAGCGCTTGGCAAATATGTTCAAAACCATCACCAAAACTTTCACGTCGATGACCAGTGACTAAAACAATTTTCTTTTCGGTATTTATAAATGGGAATTGGCTTGCTAGATCAGATCTTAACTGGGTATTACTTTTTATTGATTCTTGTACATGCTGCAAAGCATCAATCACGGTATTTCCGGTAACAATAATATTTTTTTCCGCAATATTTTCCTGTAGCAAATTATCACGCGCAGCACTTGTCGGTGCAAAATGTAAATCAGTCAACACAGCAGTTAATTTCCGATTCGCCTCTTCAGGCCAGGGTGAGTAGATATTATGTGTGCGTAAACCTGCTTCTACATGCCCAACTGGAATCTTTTGATAATAGGCAGCTAAACTAGCAGCAAAGGTAGTAGAGGTATCGCCATGCACTAAAATTCTATCGGGACAAAATTCTTGTAATATAGGCTCTAAACCCAGCAAAATAGAACAAGTAATACCTGTTAGGCCTTGATTTTGCTTCATAATGTCCAAATCGTAATCAGGTTTAATGGCAAATAATACCAACACTTGATCTAACATATCTCTATGCTGGGCAGTCACACAGACTTTTGTTTCGAAGCGTTGATCACCTTGAAAGGCTTTAACGACCGGTGCCATTTTTATGGCTTCAGGTCGCGTACCAAAAATAATTAAAATTCTTTTTTTCATTAGCTCAAACCTTGAGTTTAATCAATGGTTACTGTTCGATTATATCTATTAGTCTTTTAAGGCTCACATCCCAACTGAAATGCTGTTGCACAAATTGACGATTTTCTTCTACATAAAGACTTGTCTGAGTATTATCTAACAGTAAAAGTACTTGCTTTGCAAAAGCTTCAGCACTTTTTTCTATATAAACCTCTTGATCAACTATTTTTATGCCTTCAATGGCTTGCGGAGTAACAACGATTTTTTTACCCATCGCCATCGCTTCTAATACTTTATTTTGAATACCTCGCGCGATAAGCAAAGGCGCTACGACGACAGATGAAAAGCGCAAATAAGGACGAATATCTTTCACTCTTCCGGTAACAAAGACACCTTCAATACTGGCTAAATGCAGCACTTCTTTAGCGGGCTTTGACCCCACTATATAAAATTGCGCATTTGAACACTGCTGCTTTATTATGGGAAAAACTTTATGTGCAAACCAAATAACGGCATCAACATTAGCCCAATAATCCATCGCCCCCGTGAAAACGATTATATTTTCCTGGCCATTATAAGGCGTATTGTAAGCTTCATTGGTACTAAAATATTTTGTGTCAACGCCATTATTAACAAAGCCAACTTTTTTAGAATCGATATCGACTAAATTAGTAAATAATTGCGACTCCTCCTGAGAAACAAAAATATTCATCTTTGCTAATTTAGCCACTTTAGCATCAAACTCTAACAAGGTCTTTGCTTCACGCTTATAAACCCAATTCATAGGCCATTTTGCTTTTTGTGAGTATTGTAGCCACTTATCAGAGTCAACATCGACAAAATCAATCACGCAATCGGCTTGGTATTGCTCAACATATTGAGCCATAACTGAAGAAAATATGAATATTTTTTCTATTTTATTTTCCCTAATCGCTTTATCAACCCATTGCTGTAGTTTATTATTATGATAATAAGGCATAGAAAGCGCTTTATTTGTTAATATTCCTGATAAACTTTTTAATTTCGCTAAAGAAGGATTAAGATTGGCAAAAAAACAGCTTGTAGTCAAATTTTCGACTTTATCCACATACTGCCAATCCTCTGCATCATCAATAAAGGCCGCTAAATGCACCTTGTAATTTTTAGTTAAGCCTTGAAGAAAATTATATGAACGAATTTTATCCCCTTTATTAGGAGGGTAAGGAATTCGATGCACTAGGAATAATAAGTTTTTCATACGACCACTCTTTTAAACATAAAGCTATACAATCAAAAACTATGAAAAAAAACGTCCAACACCTATTTTTTTTCAAGCTAAGCTGTTTTTTTTTATTTCTTTCTTTACCTTGTCTTGTTAATGCAGCACTAGTAAAAATTGATCCGTATGCAGATTTTCCATTACAAGCATCTAAACAAACAAAAACTCAGCTAAATAACACGCCAGAACAGCTCAAGCAAAAACAAAGCTATCGCTCAAACAGTTATAAAACTAATGACTCTCCAGTCTTTCGCATGCCACCCAATACAGAACAATTACCACAAAGGCCAAAGCTCTATGACCTCAAGGCTCAAACTAAAAAGGCATTAAATGATTATCAGGATAACGAGCTTTTATCTAAGTCTTTAAATTCCCTGTCCGAAGTCAAGCAACTATGGACGGATGCTGATGCATTGGCCAGCAACTTTGCTTACGAGCTTTTATTTTCCTTAGAGCTAGATCAGCTGATACAGTCCGGAATATCTAGCACTCCAGCTCTAAAAAACCTCAAGAGCCCATTTAGCAGCCAAGAGATACTAACTGATAGCAATCAAGCCAGTACAGTTAGTTACAGTCGCTATAATACCAAGCAAGAAGGGCAAGCCAATCAATCAATGCAAGAAGCAGATGAAATAACCATTTTCATAAATAAATTACTTCGGCTGAATACTTTATATTATCTAGCCACTTTATTAGTGATAGTCAATTTCTTACAATGGTTAATACCTTTCCTATTGCGCCTTTTCCCTTAACCTAAATCTTTTGCAAGCCAAGGCCCAATGATTTGACTAACACTCAGCGGCAATCTCTTCCAAGCGGCAATAAAAAACTGGTACTTCGGATTTAAAGGATTAATATCCGGCATCGAATCCGCCTTAATTAATTCAAACTCATAAAATAACGGTGCCTCTTCAAAACCCCAATGTTTTTTGAATCTATAGGAGCCCGTACCAATCTTACTACGCCCATAATCAAAGATTTTCACACCTTTTTCCACGGCACGACGCATCACTTCCCAATACATAAAGTCATTGGCATATAAATCTCTGGCTTCAGCTTTACCACCACCATAATAGGGCAGCACTTCATCTCTAAAGTAGAAATTCATCACGCTAGCAATCAGCTTGCCTTCATGCTCAATGGAGATCACTTCGCATTGCTCTTTAAATACCTCTTTTAGTATTTTAAAGTATTTTTCAGGAAAGACCGGCGTACCTAGATTGCGCACGCTTTCAGAATAAGCCGCAAATAAACGCTCGGTATTATCATCAATCACACTGACTAGACCCGCTTTTATGCCTTTTCTAACCACTGCGCGTTGTTTTCGAGGAATAGCCGTTAAATTAGCCTCAATATCAGGATCTAATGCTTTTCTAAAGGTAACATACATACCTTCTTTATAAGGTCTATCTGGATTAGTGCGTTCTCTATTTCTAAATTCAACATGATCAACCCCTAACTCTTCGCCTAATCGGCAAGCCGCCTGGTCAAGCGCCAAAGCCGCATCGAGATTATCAGCAACCACGCCACCATAAACACAAAAAGCATTTGATACCAAGGCATTACCAAATAATGGACTTTTAATATGCACTAAAGGCAAAATCCCCGTTATTTGTCCTTGTTGCTCAGCATAGAGGTAATAGGTTTTATGCCCAAAAGAGCGTTCAATCACTTCTTGCCATTCAACTTGATGAAAAAAGGTGGCTGCTGGGGTTTTCTCTACATAGTGTTGCCAAAGGGCTTGCTCTGAACTGCTTAGAATTTTTATCATGATAGCAAAGAAATTAATTGATCTTTGTAGGAGCGGTCTTTGGCCGCGAATTATGCGTAGAAATCGCGGCCAAAGACCGCTCCTACACTTATCTTAAAAAAATAGCTTGCATCGTGTCCCATTCAAAATCTGTTAATAAAGATTTAATACGGCCTTGCATACGTTGCAAATTCAAATAATGTCGGAATTTTGCTTTAAACGCCAAGTTCTCTTGCCTAGGCTGATCAGCATCTATTTCCCAAGGATGGAAATAAAAAATTCCAGCTTGTTGTTCGGTGTTATTGATTCGATTAAACGCCCAGCGTGAAATAAAGTACGGATATAACCTAAAAAAACCCCCACCGCCACAAGGATAATTTTTATTACCCATTCTTAATGTGCTGATAGGTATTTCTTTAAAATCAGAACCTTCTATAGGCTGATAAGGAAAACGTGGCGCTTCTGGCATGCCATATAAATCATGTTTTACCGGATAAATACTAGAACTGTATTTATGCCCTTCTTCAGCCAAAATATCTAGCGCCCAAAGATTGTCGCGACCAATAGAATAACTCGCAGCTCTATAGCCTTTTATTTCTACACCACTGATATCTTCTAACAATGTCTTGGTTTTACGTACATCCATTCGAAATTGTTCGGGCGTTTGCTCAGTGACACGAATATGCTCATAACCATGACTAGCAAGCTCATGCCCTTCGTTAACAATTCTTTTAACTAATTCAGGATAACGTTCCGCCACCCAGCCTAAAGTAAAAAAAGTTGCTTTTACATTATGTTGAGCAAAAATATCAAGAATATGCTGAGTGTTACTTTGTACTCGATGCTCTAATGTATCCCACTGTGATTTTTTGATATACGTTTCAAATGCAGAGACCTGAAAATAATCTTCTACATCAACGGTCATAGCATTTTTCATATTACATTCTTCTCAGGTCTTCTATATTTTTAGAAATTCATAAATAAACTAGCGGTTACTCTGTTTTCCATATAAGTATTCTCAGCTAAGTCAGCATCTTGCTGTACAAAGCGATATTCTATACTGGCATTTAAGAGCTTACTCCTACCAAACCGCAAAGGTATAGTGCGGGTCATTCTTGCTATAAACTGATAACGGTCCTGATTAGCGCCCGCTACATCTACAGGAGCAACGGTATCTCCGGTAATGCGTTGCCATGAGGGAGAAAGGAAAAGCCCCGTTCTTAACGAAAACTGCCAATTCCATGATGCATCAGCGCCATAAACAGTTTGCTGATCTGCGGTTGAATTTTGATAGTCTCTTTTTTCATAAAACCCACCTAATTGAAAACTACTTTTCCCCGTTGTGTAAGAAACTGATGCATTTGCAACTCGCCTAACCAACACATCATTGCTCAAGGTAGGTAAACTTGCATTGAAAATAATAGGTCGCCCATCATTACCCAACAGTGGATTGCCCCCAGCATCAACGAATATAAATGGAGTATCTGCTAATAATATTTGCTGAACAGTTGTTGTGTCTTCCGTATAAGTAAAGTTCCATGCGGATCGCCTGGTATTATGATACAAAGAAGCATTCCATGCGCCTCCCGTATTTAAACCCACAGAACGGTCATTATAGCCAACACTTAAACGAGTGCGTTGACTTAAACTAAGATTAGATGACACATGCCAGTTATTACCATAGCCAGCTTCAATATCAAAATACCAATTGGGTTTCCATTGCCCCCCTAGCGTATAAAAAACACCATTCGTGTTGCTATCTAGACCTTGAAAGCTATTATTAGCATGACCGACGGTACCAAAGAAATTAAAGCGCCTACTCACCCAAGCCCTTACCGTAGCATTGGTATTTTGAAAACTTACATCTTCTTCGTTTTCCCGGAAATTCGACGTATTATCAAAATTTGCATTCCAGGTTATATGCTTAAAATCACTACCACTAACTAAACTTATGGACTCACTTAAGTTCATTGAGTTTGCTAGTTGCTCAGCATTATCATTACCAACATAGTCAAAATCTATATTGACATTTGCATTAGCAAATTGCCCGAAATGTGGCGTCCAGTTTAACGAAGCTCCCGCCGTCCATATATTGGTTCTGGCATTAAGATTATTAATATTATCACCGCCACGTAAGTTACTTATATTTTGCTGACTAACAGTACTTCGAGCAGCAATATTGAGCCTATTACGCACAACTTGATAGGCAGTATCAAATTGCAATTGATGATTAATTCGTGTTGAACCATCTCCGCCCGAGTTAAAAAGATTCTGCATACGATAGTTTAAATTAGCACTTAAGCGACCACCATTCATGCCATTTAAAGAAAACCCTGGGCTTATTTCGGTAACAAATGCGCCTTTTTCCTGACCTTTTGCTGCCAAACGAATATTATCAGAGTAAGTTTCTTGTATCGTTAAGCTTGGAGTTAAGCGAAAATCAATGGCGAACGCTGGTGTTTGAGCAAATAAAGTATAAGTAGCACCGCCGATTAACACAATAAGCCTACGCGCCTTATAGGCTTGCCTGCTAATGCCCATACTGCCCATAACCGTAATGATCTAAATTAAGTTCGTGTTTAGATTTATTCAATAATGCCAAAACAACATCGACAGATTCTAGTTTTTTAATTGCATCCTGCACTGTGCTTTGCATGGTGGTTTCAGCACTAATAACAAACACAACCTGCCCCACTAAACTAGCCAATACTTCAGCTTGTGTTGCCGCCAATAAAGGCGGAGAGTCAAAAATTACAATACGGTCTGGATAACGCTGACTCAATTCATCAACAAATTTTGCCATTTTATCGCTGCTTAATAACTCAGTTGAAAAAGCATGTCGCTTGCCAGCAGGAATAACTTGTAAGCTAGGTAAATCGGTTTTAAAGCAAATTTCAGAAAAATCCACATCATCACTTTCTAAATACTCTATCAGCCCTGGCGATTCAACAATGCCAAGTCGTTTAGCCAAAGTAGGCTTGGCAACATCAGCATCAATTAGTAAGACATTTTTATCTCTTTCATTAGCAATACTCAGTGCTAAATTAATAGCACTAAATGTTTTACCTTCTCCTGGTATGCTACTGGTCACTAAAAGAAGATTAGCTCGGTTTATCCCTTTCGCACTTTTGCCAAAAGCGTTACTAATTAAAGGACGCTTAATCATTCTGTATTCTTCAATCAAAGCCGATTTCAGTTGCTCACGGGATAAATATCCATCGACTGCTAATCGGTTCCAGTCAACCTTAACAGTCCGCTGTTTACTTTCTATACTTGGCTGAGGGCTCGCCTTACTTTCTGATTTTTTTGTTTCAATGCTTTCATTTTGTACAGATTTTTCTAATGCTTTTTCTAAAATATCCATTCTGTCTGTTCCTCTAATGAAAACTCAAAGTATTACTCATTACCAAAAAGTAAACGAGTAAAAGACTAACAGTCAAAAACCAAAACAAAATTAGATTAGCTTTTTTTGTTTTTTCTCCCTCTCTTAATTGTACGGAAACACTACCTAGTACAGGCAAGCCTGTTACTGCTCTAACTTGCCGAGTAGACATAAAAGTTGGTCTAATAAAATAAATCAAAAAAGCCAATACTAAACCCACACCTAGACTGACACCAAAAGCAGCTGAATTAAAAAGCTTACGATTAGGGCCCGATGGAGAAAGCGCTTTACTTGGGGCATCTACAATTTTAAATCTCAAAATGCCTTGACTACTATCTGCTTTTTCAGTCATAGAAGCCGTTTCTCTGCGTGAAATTAATTCCATATAGTTAGATTGAATGACCGAATAATCTCTTTCCAAGTTCTGCATTTCCGTCTCGATGCTCAGTCTAGTATCCATGCCTTTTTGTATATCGGCCATTCTTTGCGATAATAGGTTTATTCTTGAACGTAAAGACGCACGTTGCGCTTCAGCATTATTTAAAGCAATTTTTAAAGACTGTATATAGGGATTATTAATGGCACCAGAACTCATAATACTGGTTTGCTCAGGCATATTTGCTAAACGTTGTGCTTTACTTTTCTGCAAGTCTTGAATAGTGGACTTTATACTAAATACATCAGGATGTTTTTCTGTATATTGCAATAAAAGCTCGCTCATCCTTGCTTCTAATACTGCAATTTTGGCATCTTCTGGAGTAGATTGAGTGCTTCCTACATTAGAAAGCCCCCACTCATCCTCGACTTCACTTCCTGATTCTAATGCTTCATTCATCTGCCTAGTTAATACTTGCCATCTTGAATTAACTTCACTCAAAGCCATCTGAGTTTCTTGAATCTGCCCTTTTATAGCGCTTAATGCACCTAACTGACCACCGCCTTGATTAGGTAACAAACCGGAATTGATTCGCTTAAAGTTTTCCTTCGCTTTTTCAGCATTTTTCAATCGAGCTTCATATTCTCGTATTTGTTCTTCTATAAACTGCTGCGCACTTCCCATATCAGAGATGCCTCTTTGCTGAGTTTGCTCAGAAAATACAGTCAATACAGCGTGAACAACATCTTGCGCTTTTGTAGGATCAGAGGTTTGATAAGCAATGGTAAATATATCATTTGCTCCGCCTGTAATCTTAACATTGCTTTTTAAGTTTTGAATTATCGATTGTTTTTCTGGTTCATTTTTAGACGAAAAATCCAATTCAACTAGCTGAGCAATTTTTTCTAAATTTGGACGCGTAAACATAAGTTGCCGCATCACCTGCACTAATCCATATGCGTTTGACTGTATTGCCATACCACGCAACAAAGGCTTCAACATCGTGCCACTATCGACACTCACTTTTGCTTCGGATTGATATTGATCTGGCATAGTGCTGACAAATACCCAGCCAGCAACACTAATAAGCCAAGCAGTAATAATGATGAGCCATTTATATTTTAATGTCCCTTTGACATAAAACAGAATTTCAGATAATTGATCTTGCATTTTTACCTTTCAAATGATCTATACTTACACAAAATAACAAGTTAATTACCTATTATTTCAATATCAAAAACGACATAAGACCAGCCTTAACTCCATAAACACCTAAGGCAATCCTAAGCTATTAAGAAATACTAATACTTTTTTATTTAAAAGAACGCTTCTGGAATCACTAGGATATCACCGGGCATAATTTTAACATTAAGAGACATGTCGGCATTTTCAACTAGATCATCCATTTTCACACCAAATTGTTGTGGTTTACCATTAACGTTTCGAATAATACTTGCTCTATTACCATCAGCATACTGGCCTATCTGACCAATAATAATAATTAGATCTAATAATGTCATGCCTTTTTCATAAGGCACAGTCTTGCCACTATAACGACTACCGCCGCCGCTGTTACCACCGCGACCGCCGCCACCGCCACCGCTGTTGCCACCGCTGTTGCCACCGCCACTAATTTGGCCTACTATGCGTATTTGCTGCTCATATACGCCTTGAAAACCAGTAACCATAACAACTACTTTGGGGTCTCTAATGTAGACACTTAATTCTTTCTCCATAGTTCGCGCCATTTCATACGGTGTTTTGCCTATAGCAACTACATCCTCCACTAAGGGAAGTGTAATTTTACCATCAGGTCGCACAGGAACCGACATAGAGACATCAGGGTGCCCCCATACAAAAATATTAACATTATCTCCAGGGCCAATTATATAAGTATAATCGTCTGACAATGTTGCATCATTTTGTAATGGGGGATGTGAACATCCTGTAAATAGGAAAGAACACATGATCAAAATCAGCGCCCTATAATCGAAACTTGCCATTTTATTTCCTCTATATTTTATACAATTCATTTTATTACTAAGCATGTAATATTACTTCCTAATGACCACGCATTTTATTAATAATTTCCTGTTTCATTTTTTCGGCCGCTTTACGCTCTAAAAATAGTGCACCTTGCTTTGCTAACTCAATAGCTTGATCAATTTGCACCAAGGCCGCGCTATTATCCCCATTTTTATATTTTGCCATACCTAAATGATATCTAAAGACAGGAATTTTAGGGGCCTTAATAATCAATTGTTGGAAAATTTTTAAAGCACTTGTTATATCGCCATTATGCAATAAAACCCATGCATAAGTATCTTGAAAATAAGCTTGCTCAGAATTTGCAAATGATTGAGCTAACTGCTGCGCACGCTTTAAATTATCCGCTGTAGGGAAATGATCTACTAATAAAGTCGCTAAATTATTTGTAGCAACGTCTAACTCTGGGTTATTAGCAATTAATTGTTCATAAATTTCGATAGCTTGCTGGTACTTTTGTTGCTGCTCATAAAGTGATGCAAGCGCTAAAGACAACCTTATATTTCTAGGATGCGCTTTTAAGCCATCTTGATAAACAGATATAGCTTTATCAGTTTTACCCATAGCCATATACACTACCGCTAAATGATGTTGTGTTAAGGCTATTTGAGGCTGTGCTTTTATTAAGTCTATAGCTTGAGGGTACTTTTTATCGTTTGTATATAAGTCAGCTAACAATAAAGCAGACACGACATTATCTTTATTTTCTTTAAGCTGATTTTGCAAAAAACTAACCATTTTCGAACGCTTATTGAGCTTCTCATAACAGGCACTTAAATTTTGTAACACTTGCTGTTGCTGTGGAAATTTGACTAGAATCTCTTTATAAGCTGTTATTGCTTTCTCATACTCACCTTGGCCTTGTAAGATATTCGCTTGATAAAATTCAGCTAAATCTTGACCTTTTGCTAGCCTAGCAAGCTGGGAAACAGCGTTACTCGCTTCATCCCACTTCTCTTCCAGCATATTTAATTGCACTATCTTTTGTAGAAAAACTAAATTTTGCGGTTCTTTTCTTAAGGCTTTTTCAATTAATTCGCGTGCATATTTTATATTTTGCTGCGCCATTAAGTGATTAAAAGTAGCTAAAACTGCTTGAGCATTGGCAGGATTAATATCTAATGCCGCTTTAAATGTAGTCTGTGCTTTTTGTCTATCACCTTCTACTAAATAGACTTGCGCCATTAAAACTAAAGCTTCATCTGATTTAGGGTGACTCCAGATAATTTTATCTAAATACGCATGTGCCTGCGCATATTGCTCTTTAACCAATAAAAGACGGGCATTTAATAATTTAGCATCAACCTGATTCGGTAAATCAGCAAGTATATCCGTTGCAATTTTTTCAGTACTTGCGTAATCACCAGAATCAAATGCAATTTTTGCCAATAAGATATTAGCCTCTACACCGGTATCTGATTTTTTTTCAGCGGCCACCACTTGTTTTAGCATAGTTTCAGCCCTTAAAGTGCTGCCTTTAGCTAACATCCATTTAGCAAAATCAAATAACTGCGTAGGTTGCTTAGCGAGTTGGTCACTAAATACTTGAATTTGAGCATCAACTTTATCACTTGCTGTTGCCGCCAAAAATTCCAATAATAAAACTTTCGGAGTTAAATCATTGGTTTTTGCTAACACTAGCTTGCGCAGTAGGCTCTCTGCTTCCTCTACTTTTCCTGATTTAGCATAAACCTTAGCCAGCGTTACTTTATAATCATCATTTTCAGGGAAAAGAACAATTAAGCGCAAATAATCCTTAATAACCGCAGCAACATCGTTTTGTTTGGCGTGAATTTGAATTTTAAATAGATGCAAAGCAACATTTTTTTCATCTGCGGCAATCGCTTTATCCATTAAAGCCAAAGCTTCCGCTTGCTTATCTTGCTGCATTAAAATCATGGATTTTAGCGTCAAGGCTTCGACATGCACAGCATTTGTTTCTAAAATAGCATTGATGATTACTAAGGCCTCATCCTGTTTTTTCTCTTTGAGTAGAGCGGATGATTTTAAAACTAAAGCCTCTGTGTCTTGAGGGTTTTTGGTAAGTAATATTTCGGCATGTTCAAGTGCCTTAGCTACTTCACCCATTAATAGCTTCA
>JACUUF010000222.1 GCA_014859465.1 Methyloprofundus sp. | reverse complement strand
TTTAAAATAGGGTGCGGCTTAAAAGCCCACTGTATGGAGTCTTGATACCTTTCAACGAGATCTTTAAAGAATTCCGCATACTTCAAAAAGTTTGCATAAGGCAGCTCGGGTGAATCAATTGTATGATGAGGTGCCCAAATAATTTTAAACTTCAGCTTATCTTGTGTCTTCCAAGGAGAGATAGGTGAATATTCATTATTCATAAAAGGTTCCATCGCGGGATAACCTACTAATGCAATATTGCTCTGCTTTAAACTTGAATGCGCTAAGTATGATTTTGCTGAAACTTCGTGTGGTGCAAATACTTTATACATCATTCTATGAAATTCGGATCCATACTGCATTTTGGCATTCCACAATGCAGACATCTCATAGTAATAAGGCACATAACAACAAGTATATTTAAGATAAACATCCCTGTAATATTTTTCAAGTCCGAGATTGAAAGGGCTTGAAAAAAAAACAAGGTCAGGATCATAAATTTTATCTACTTTAAGAAATTTGCCCATTGAATCTAATGCATTTACTGTGGCGTAACCTTTACTATGAAAATACTGATAAGTTTCCATAATATCTCTATACATTGTTTCATCCCCAAATCTAGCATATGGAACCACCAGAATTAACTGCTCAAATGACGAGTCGGATGAAAATTTTTTAAATAACGAATCGGTCTTCCAAACGGATTTATTATGCACAATATAAAGTATTTTTAATTTACGATTCTCGACACCAAATTTTTTAGATTGAAATAAATTATTAAGCCGCGAAAGATTTTTATTTTTTTTATGCAAAAAATAATAAGAAAAAATATAACGTAAAACTACTTTGTAGCCAGATATAAAACGCCGCATAGATCTATAAACAATTTTTAAAATTCTTAATGGTTGCAAAAATAGAAAATAATTGATCATATTATGTGTGTCACTATACATTTCGTTAATTCTTCACATGACAATTTATACCCAGTATGTAACTGATCATGCGTTTGAGGTTCAGCCTCTACAAACACCATCTTCAAATCATAATTGGCAGCTAGCGTAGAATAACCTGAAAAGGTTTTTACATTCGTGGGTAACCAACTAATAAGCAATACTTCTGGATTACAAAATATAATATTTGTCCAAGCGGCACCAGATGGTCCTGCTATTATTTTAGCATTGCTAAATATCTTTACTTGGTCTTCAATTTTATAATCTTCAAGATATACACTCTTAAACTTATATTGATTTTCTAAAAGCTGCTTTACCTCTAATTGATTATAATTCCTCGCAGACCCTTCTCGGCGCGCTAAAAAAACTCGACCATAGCCCTCAAATGCGTTGACTTCTAAATCGCAGATACGCGAAACTAAACTTTTAACATAATCTAAGCTGCCTTTTCTGTAAAAAGAAAAATCAACTCTTGATAGAACGCCTTTTGAATTAAAAAGAATATCAGAAGGCTTGCTGACTAAAAGTAGAGAGGGTATGCGATAGTTATTACTTGGTTCAATGTAATGCACAACGAAATCATAGCCCTTAAGAGCTTGAGTAAGCGTTCTTTGAAATGAATCTATACCTCTGACCTTTGAAGAAACAATAATATGTTTACAACGCGCAAATCCCTCGGGCGTGACTATAAACTCGAGCTTAGGTAGTATTTCAGTCATCCAGTGAAAGTAATTCCAACTACCATTCCCGCCTAGATAATAAGCACCTTCAATATCTAGATTTATTAGGTTTTTTCCTAACCAAATCAGACCTGTATCATTATCATGCCTTTTCAAAAAACCAGTAGCGTAATCTGATATGGAAATATGAATATGTGGTAATCTTTCAATAATTAATTTATCTTCTGACAAAATGTTCGATGATTCAGGTGTAAAAATCACATCTTTTAAGTCATAAAGCTTTATTGGGGGAATTTCGATAGCTGATCTATTAGCTAAAAATTCTTTTTCATTTTCTTTAAAGTAGAAAGGATGGGAAATAATACCCGAATCCTTTTCTTTAAAATTCTCGACAGAATTTAACTGATCAAGGTAATTAATTTCCTTACACCTAAATCCAAATAAATTCGACTTACTAAAGCATACTAGTTTATGCAAGAATTTTAATATATTTTTTCTGCTTATCCCTCTATATCTACTGATAAAAAAAACAAGTTTTTTACCGAGAATTTTTTTTATTATATCTTTTGTCACTAATTTTATTCCAAAAAAATTTTACAATCGCGATTTTAATTAATTCAAACTAATTCAAATTTAATGATTTCAAAAGTAAATTTTGCAGTTCAACTTCATTCATTTCACCGTCAAAATTTCCTGCCCTATTTGGATGATGCATTCCTGCTTTTTTAGATAAGATATTCATCCATGCTATGTTAAACATCAAGATACTCTTTGAACTTTCTTTGATCTATTTGTTGTTGATAAAACTCTAAATCATCCACACTATCCACCTCAACCCAGCCACCTTGGGTATAAGCCGGTTTAACTTCCCAATCTGCATCAATTAGCGATTGGATAAAACTGGTCATATACATATTATCGAAGTCTTTGCCGTCATAAACGGCATCGCGATCAAGGTTGTTGTAAAAATCGATAAATTCAGTAACCTTATCACCACGAACCTTTATGATTCCCATGTACTGGGCTTGAATCTCATCGTAGCTTTTTGGTTTCTTTCCAAGCTCAACGACATTGCCCGAAACTTTATCAACCTTAAAAGTTTCAGCATCATCGAGTGGATTATCCATCCTCAATGACCAAAGTGCTTTCCAATTTAAATCGGCTGCTAAACATACTTCAGCTTTGCAATCCAATACAGCCTGCATGACACGCGGTTCATATACAATGTCGCCGTAGCAGATTAATACATCTTCGCCAGGCTTCATCCATTCCTGCGCACAAAATAATGTGCCGACCATATTGGTTTGATCATAACGTGGATTCGTGAACTGTTTTAAACCTGGCGCATCAAGTCTGTCTTGCAAGTAGCCGCCAACTATAGCTTGATCTGATTTCGGCACATTGAGCTGATTTAATACCTCAAGTTGGTAGTGCAGCATCGGCTTACCATTCAGCTCAACCATGCACTTGGGTCGATCATCTGTATAGGGTCTTAAGCGTGTACCTTGTCCGGCAGCTAAAAATATGACTTTCATTAAACTCTCTCGCTTTTAAAAATGTGTTTGACCAGGTTTTTGTCTTTGGTCAGGCTATTTCCGTCTCGTTCAGGATGCCACATGATGCCCCACCAAGGTTTGGCATTATGCTTTAAGGCTTCTATATGGCCTTGTTGATCTAAAGCCATTGGGGTAAGCGCGTCATGCAAGCCATCCAATGCAATACCCCAGTTGTGAAAGCTATTTACTGTTTCAAGCGTTTGATAACCAGCTTGATGCAAATCATTCGATGCTTCCACCAGCTTTATCATATGTTCAGTTGCCGCATGATTTGCCACTTCGATGAGTTGTCCACCAAAATAGTGACAAAGCATTTGCATACCACGGCATACCCCCAATACAGGTATATCGGTTGTTGATAGGTAATCCAGCAAAACCCGTTCTGTGCGGTCGCGCGATGGCGATGCATTCTTGGCATTAGGCAAAAAACTCAAATCATTACCACCGCTCAGTATGACGCCATCGACTTGCATGGCTTTTAACCAAACCACGGGATCTTTTAATGTATTGGGAATTGGAATCGCAATCATACCCAATTCTTCAAGTAAGCTTGTCCAGTTTTGATCTAGGCAGTCTCGGGTTTCTTGATAGGCGTTCACAACTTCAACACGTTGGCTGATGGCAATTTTTTTCATCTGATCACCTTTAGTTGACGCGAAGCAGGGTCGAGTTCCAAAACCTTAGCCGTGTTTAAGGCATGGTAACGTGCCTCTCCAATTCCAATTGCGGCGGGCAAACCAAATTCTGCAGCGCGTATTGCCATATGCGAATTTGCGCCACCGTACATGGTGACTAATCCTGCGATATTGCGTCCAAACAGCCAGTCATAGCCGGGATCAGCCTGTGGGATCATAACCACCAGGCCTGCTAGATTAAGGTTGTCTGGGTTGTTTGATTGCGCTGATAAATTTATGCACTCAGCCATTATGGGTTTCGTTCCAACGTAGTTAGCTTGGCTATGAGGATATTGAAACACGTCAAAATCCTGCTCGGAACAAATTAATGGCGGCAGTTCGATTGATTTAATTAAGCTATGCTCGACTTTTCTGGCTTCAATTCTCTCTTTCACCTTTTCAAAGGTTTGACTATCCAGACTTAATTGAGCTTTAAAATCCAGAATTTCATTAAGCTTTAGGTAGGCGAGATCATTGACATTTAAATCCTGTGATTCGCCCCAATCGCGGATTAAATCCAGTGCAGTAGATTGGGTTCGACTAAACATAAACTTAGCATACTCCCTGCCCTCTATCGCTTGATGCAGAAAGGATTCAATCGCTTTTAAGTCTAAATTAAAACCTACTTTATGAAGTGCCTGTCTAAAGTGTTCTCGTTCTTGCAACCAGGCCTGGTTATCGGGTTGATGTATGGCATGTGATGTCTGCTCGGTCAATGGTCGCAAATAATGTTCTGGATTCGCGCCATAACTTTCAGACTTAATGTCATAGGTGCCGGGGCGAAGGTGGGCATACTTTTCCACAAAAACTTGCCAAGCTAAACGCCCATTTTTAACCGCATCGGCATCTTCACTTAACTGGTGACTGACGGTCCGAATACCGGCCATAAAACCATCAAAAGCGTTTTGACTGATAATGGTTTTAGATACTGCAGATTTAAGAAGCGTCACAGCAATAAATCCGGCTCTAGCTAAGTGGGCAAAAGGCAAGGTACCGTAGCGCTTGCAATCCTCTAACAACAATGCGGCTTTCGCTAAGGGATTCAATGGGGTACTGATAATTTCTGTGTAGCGCTGATTCAATTTTCCTATAGTATCTAGATCGTTGTCTACCCGTCCAAAGGCTTGCTGTGTTATGGCTTTTAATCCCAGTTCTAAGCGGGTAATTTCATCTTGCGTTAAACCCGCGTGTTGAACTAGACGTTGTTGCCAACGATCGAAGTCTAACGCATAACAGGTTGGCACCACATCAAATTCGACCTTGTCATGCAGGTGAGGATTCTGCTCAAGCCATTGAATATAAAATCGAACCAACTTATCTCTTAGTTCAGCACTGAGACTTGATGGCACAAAGGAACTAAAGCTTGCTCTTATATCAACATAAGGGTGACCAACAAAATCAGCCAATAATGGGTGCGGTCGCACATCTTGATAACCGTACTCAGCCCGTTGTGTTGCCCATATCTCATCCATGATTAGGTGTCGGTATAGAC
>JACUUF010000036.1 GCA_014859465.1 Methyloprofundus sp. | reverse complement strand
GCCTGATTTAAATGCTGGAGTTGTGCAAACGCAAAGATTTTGCATGAGCCTTCGTTAGTTCCCGCTTCATTGATCACGGCATTATCGTCTAAGCCATTACTAAAGGTGGTTGGCGTATAGTGGTAATAGGCATTAATTACTGCCATGGTGTCGTCAAAACTGACTTTCTGGTTGGTTTTTATTTTTTCTATAAATGTGTTTAACAGCATGTTTTTCAGGTTTTTAAGGGTTAGTTTTCTAGTGTGATTTTGGACTTCCCGGCTAAGCTCATAGCTATCTACATAAGTCTTAAAGCCTTCTCCAGAGGCAGAGGGTTGGATGAGGGGAAATAGATAAAGCCTTGATTTTATTCTTCTCACCCCAATCCTCTCCAGCAGGAGAGGGAGCAACTTCACTTTTTAATTCATTGTATTTAAAGGTTTGTGTAGATACCTATGGTCTAAGCCGAGAAACCTGCTAATTTCAAGGGTTTAAGAACTTGCTTAGCAACACGTTGAGGTTCGTGCCTCAGCCCAACGCCCTGTCAGTCATAAATTATGGACTAGTAATGGCGTTTCTTGTTTTAACGAAGTAGTGCAGATATTGCAGAAAAGTGCTCATGTTGCGAGTTTTTTAACCACTCAAACAGCACGGATTCAAAATTGCTGATGCTTGCTCCTTGGCTTTGTAAACGTTGTAAAGCGTAAAATTTATTTTCTGCTTTGCGGGAACAGACCGCATCTTCAACAATATGTACTTGATAGCCTTGCTGCATCAGTTCTAGGGCAGTTTGCAAGATGCAGACATGGGTTTCTTGACCGACAATAATGATTTGTTTGCGTGTCGTTTTTTCTAGTGTGTCTTGAAAGTTTTCGGCGGCTAAACAAGAAAATCCTGTTTTTTCAAAGCGAGGTGTTTTGTCACTGAGTTTTTCGCGGATGCTGTCTACTGTAAGGCCTAAGCCTTTTGGGTATTGTTCGGTTATTATTATTGGCAAATTGAGTAAATTAGCGGCAGCAATTAAGCGCGCGCTATTTTCTAGCATATCTTGTGCATTGCCTTCAGGCATGACAGTGGTTAATTTGTCTTGAATATCAACAATTAAAAGTAGGCTATTATGGCTATCAAGTAAGTTAGGATGAGTTGTCATAGTCTGTTTGCATTAATTGAGTTTTAAATTACGTGCTTTTTCGCGTTGCCAATCACGGTCTTTTTCGGTGGCGCGTTTATCGTGTAGTTTTTTCCCTTTGGCTAAGCCAATTTCTAATTTAGCTCGGCTATTTTTCCAGTACATAAAGGTCGGCACTAAGGTATAACCTTTACGTTCAACACTACCGATGAGTTTGCTGATTTCTCGGCGGTTTAATAGTAATTTGCGTACCCGTGTGGCATAAGGGGTGATATGTGTTGAGGCGCTATTGAGCGCAGAGATATGCATGCCTGATATCCAGACTTCGCCATTTTTAACGAATACATAGCTTTCTTTTAGTTGCACTCGGCCGTCACGTAAACTTTTAACTTCCCAGCCTTCTAATACTAGGCCGGCTTCAAAGCGTTCTTCTATAAAAAATTCATGTGAAACATAGCGATTTTTGGCAATGATATTATCGGTTTGCTTGCTTTTCTTGGATGTTTTTCCAGCCATTAGGTGTCCAAATCTATTTTTAAACAATGGTAAAGGGTATACTCTACACGGATAATTTAGGCGTTATTTATGTTTATGTCACTTTAAACATTGAGTAATTAGCCTGCTTAAGAATGAACATATCAGTATTTTACTTTATTTGCTGATAAAAAATAAATTTTTCAAACGCGTAGGTAGTTCAATGACCGATACAAAAAAATCTATACATGGAGAGTGGTCTTCACGTTTCGCATTTATTCTCGCTGCAACAGGCTCGGCGGTGGGTTTGGGTAATATCTGGAAGTTTCCTTATATTACCGGTGAAAATGGCGGCGGTGCCTTTGTTATTATCTATTTGTTGTGCGTGGCAGTGATTGGTATTCCTATTATGATTGCTGAAATCATGATGGGGCGGCGTGGGCGTCAATGTCCTATTAATACTTTGGAAACTTTAACGGAAGAGGCGGGAGCTAATAAAAATTGGCACTCTTTAGGCTGGTTAGGTGTTATTGCTGGGTTTTTGATTTTGTCTTATTACAGTGTTATTGCCGGCTGGGCAATGGCTTATGTTGTTAAGGCATTTACTGGGAGCTTTTCTGGTGAGGGGGCGGCGCAAATCAAGACTCTTTTTAGTGATTTACAGGCAAGTCCAGGACAGCAGATTTTTTGGCATACGACTTTTATGTTTGCCACTATGTCGGTGGTTGCGCCTGGTGTGCAGGGGGGCTTGGAGAAAGCGGTGCGCTTTTTGATGCCAGGTTTGTTTGTCTTGCTTATGTTATTAGTCGCTTATGCGATGACTACAGGCGCTTATATGCAAGGTTTAGCATTTTTATTTAAACCTGATTTTAGTGAAATTACCGGTGATAGCGTACTTACCGCAATGGGCCACGCGTTCTTTACTTTGAGTTTAGGTATGGGTGCGATTATGGTCTACGGCTCTTATTTGCCAAAAGATATTTCCATTGCTAAAACATCCATTCTTATTGCCTGTGCGGATACGCTGGTTGCTTTGCTTGCCGGTATTGCTATCTTTCCGATTGTCTTTGCATATGGCCTAGAAGCAAGCGCAGGGCCGGGGCTGATCTTTCAAACCTTACCGATTGCTTTTGGTAATATGACCGGTGGCTGGTTGTTTGGCGTGTTGTTTTTTGTGTTGTTAGTGTTTGCGGCAATTTCTTCGGCAATTTCATTAATTGAGCCGGCTGTTGCTTGGGTGGTTGAAAATTACAATGTGGATCGTAAAAAAGCCAGCATCTATATGGGGCTAGCAACCTGGTTTTTAGGCTTGGGTACGGTGTTCTCTGAGAGTTTTTTCGAGAAGATAGATTATTTAACAGCGAATTTAATGTTGCCGTTAGGTGGTTTATGTATTGCTTTATTTGCTGGTCGCGTGATGTTGCAAAAACATACGCAAGCTGAGTTGGCTTTGGATAATGAAACCGAATATGCGGTTTGGAAGTTTTTGGTTAGCTATATTGCGCCTGCTGCCGTTTTCTTGGTGTTTTTGCATGTTTTAGGGGTATTTGGCTAATGGCAATCGTTGAAAAAAGCGCCTTAGTTAAATTCTCAGCACAGCAGATGTTTGCTTTAGTGGCAGATATAGAGTCCTATCCCGAATTTTTGCCCTGGTGTACGGGAAGTCGTATTATTAGTCGAGAAGGTAATATTGTAGAGGCAGAATTACAAATTGCTAAAGGTGGCTTTAAACATTCGTTTGCGACACGCAATATAAATGATGCAGGTGGGCGTATTACGATTTCGTTACTGCATGGGCCTTTTTCATCATTAGAAGGGGTATGGAATTTTATGCCGCTACGTGAAGATGCGAGTAAGATTTCTTTGGATTTAGAGTTTGAGATGAATGGTTTACTCGCCAATTTTGCTTTTGGAGCGGTATTTAATCAAATCTGCAATACCATGGTGACTTCGTTTACCGAGCGTGCTAAGCAGATATATAGCTCTTGTTAGCTATGCAGGTTGAAGTGGCTTATGCTACACCGGAACGGCAGTTGATTTTAAGCATTGAGGTGGCAGAAGATTGCACTGTTGAGCAGGCAATAGTTTTATCAGGGATATTAATGCACTTTTCAGAAATAGATTTGACTAAAAATAAAGTCGGTATTTTTAGTCAAATTTGTCCACTTACTAAGCTTTTACAAGCAAATGATCGTGTGGAAATTTATCGTGATTTGGCGCTTAACCCGATGCAAGCTAGAAGGCAGCGAGCTATACAGCAAGGGCGTTAATCCTCAAAAGTAAATAAGCTGACGATCATTTCGTATAAGGTTTTTTTCAATTCGCGTTTTGGCGCATCTACGGTGATTTCTTTGGGCGGTGGTGGTGGTGGATTGATTTCAGGTGCTAAATCACCGGCTATGTTAACTAAATTGTCTCCATTAAATAATAAAGCAACGCGCTGTTGGGTTCTATCTTCGCCACCCGGTTGTTGCGAATAGATATAGTCCCAACGATTCGGGGTAAAAGGGTCAATTAATAAGGGTGAGCCTAAAATGTAAATCACCTGGCGTTTAGTCATGTTAGGGCGTAACTGGTTAACCATTAGTTGGTCGATGATATTGCCTTGATCAATATCTATTTCGTAAACTAAAGGGACGTCAGTGGCAATGGTTGAGCAAGCAGTGAGGATGCTAAGTGATATAGATAGTATTATTAGGCGTAAGGTCTGCGACATATAAAGGGTTGCTAGCGATTTTGAGGGTAAAGCCTAAGCAAAGGAGCGTTGAGAACTTGCTTTATTGAGGCTTTGTATTTATTGCTATGCATCATACCTGAACTTGGTTCAAACTGAAAAAGTGAATGCTAAGTATTTTGCTTGGTTTTTTCTTTTTTTTGTCTGAAAACAACTACAATGTAAATAAGCATAGATTAATATTTAATTAGGGCTAAAGGTATTATGAGTGAAAAACGAATGGAAACTCAAGAATTAAGAGATGTGGGCTTAAAAGTAACATTACCACGTGTAAAAATATTGGAAATCATGGAGCGTGAAACAGGTAACCAGCATTTGAATGCCGAGCAAGTTTATAAGATATTGTTAAGTGAAAATGAAGAGATTGGCTTGGCAACGATTTATCGTGTCTTAACTCAGTTTGAAACCGCTGGTTTAGTGTCGCGACATCATTTTGAAGGTGGAAATTCAGTTTTTGAGATAAACAAAGGGCAACACCATGACCATGTGGTCTGTGTGAAATGCGGTAAAGTCGATGAATTTACCGATGAGGTGATTGAGCAGCGCCAAGATCAAATTGCTAAAAAATTAGGCTATGAGTTAACCGATCATAGCTTGTATCTTTATGGTTTATGCCCTAAGTGCCGATAAATCTATAGGCACTTTTTTCTTAGTTCATTATTGATAATTAAATATGTTTAAACCGCTTATTTTATACATCGGTTTGCGCTATACGCGCGCGAAACGTCGTACCCAATTTATTTCTTTTATTACTTTAACTTCTGTTTTAGGAATTGCTTTAGGTGTAACTGCGCTGATTACTGTTTTGTCAGTGATGAATGGTTTTGAGGCTGAATTACGCCAACGAATTTTAGGTATGACGGCGCATTCTACGGTAACAGGTCAGGGTGGAGAGCTGGATGATTGGCAAGTATTAAAAGAAAAATTACATAATTATCCACATATACAAGGTGCTGCACCTTTTGTTAATGGGCAAGTCATGATTAATGCTGGGCGTAGGGTCAGTGGCACTTTATTGCGTGGTATTTTGCCTGCACAAGAACCTGCCGTTTCTGAAGTTGGGGAAAAAATGCTAGCGGGTGTGTTAACTGATTTACAGGCTGGGCAATATCAAATTGTTTTGGGCTCTGAGTTGGCCACTTATTTAGGCGTTATGGTGGGGGATAAAGTCACTGTGATTAGTCCGCAAGTTAATTCGACGCCAGCGGGTATTATTCCACGCTTACGTCGTTTTACTGTTGCAGGTATTTTTGAAGTAGGTATGTATGAATACGATCGTAATATGGCGATTATTCATATAGATGATGCGGCAAAATTGTTACGTATGGAGGGCAGTGTTTCGGGACTGCGGTTGAAATTAGATGATTTATTCGATGCGCCACAAATTAGTCGTGAATTAGCAGAAACGTTGCGTGGTCAATATTACGTTAGCGATTGGACGCAAGCGCATAGTAATTTCTTTCGTGCCATTCAGACGGAAAAGCGTGTGATGTTTATTATTCTCTTGTTAATTGTTGCTGTAGCGGCTTTTAATATTGTCTCAACCTTGGTTATGGTGGTGACTGATAAGCGCGGTGACATTGCTATTTTAAAGACCCAGGGTTTAACGCCACTATCGGTTATGGGTATCTTCATTACTTTAGGGTCGATTATTGGTTTAATTGGTACGGCTTTAGGTACTATAGGCGGAGTTTTGTTGGCCTTAAATGTAGAAACGATTGTGCCTGCGATAGAGAAGTTTTTGGGGGTAAATTTTATGGCGGCGGATGTTTATTATATTAGCAGCTTGCCTTCAAAATTGGTTTGGACAGATGTTTATGTCATTGCAATTGTCGCTTTTTCTTTGTCTTTACTGGCAACTATCTATCCTGCTTGGCAGGCATCTCGGGTTAATCCAGCAGAGGTATTGCGTTATGAGTAAGTCGGTTATTTTGCAATGCCATCAATTAACTAAGCGTTTCAAGCAAGGTGATCTTGATGTTGAGGTGTTGAAGGGGGTTGATTTTTCAGTGACTGAAGCTGAGCGCGTAGCGATTATGGGCACTTCTGGCTCAGGTAAAAGCACTTTATTGCACTTATTAGGTGGTTTAGATAAACCGACAAGTGGCGAGGTGATTTTGGATGGTATTAATCTAAATAAAGTACGCCAGGCGAAATTATCTAAATTAAGAAATCGAACTTTGGGTTTTATTTATCAATTCCATCACCTTTTAGGTGAATTTACGGTTTTAGAGAATGTTGCAATGCCTGCTTTAATTGGTGGCGTTGCCATTACTCAGGCTAAAGAAAGTGCAGAAGATATTTTGCAGTTAGTCGGTTTGTCTCATCGAGTTAAGCATAAGCCTGGTGAACTGTCAGGTGGTGAGCGGCAGCGGGTGGCTATTGCGCGCGCGTTAATTAATAAACCGAAATGTATTCTGGCGGATGAGCCGACAGGTAATCTGGATAGTAAAACAGCAGAGACGATTTATCAGTTAATGGCGGAATTAAATGAACAATTAAATGTCAGTTTTTTAATTGTAACTCACGATCCTGATTTGGCAGGGCGTATGGATAGAGTGCTGCATATGGCGGATGGCTTAATAGTTGGCTGATAAAAAAATACCTGCTTTATGCAGGTATTTTTTTGCGAATAACTGGCTTATTTGTGAGCACGGTCATTCCAGCGTTTGACTACATTCCAGCGCCATAAAAAATGAATACCAAAATAACCGACCAGAGCTGAACTGATACCAAGCACAAAACAGCCGGTTAAAAATGGACCGCCTATGTCGCCTAGATTAGCCATAACGCTGTCGAAAGAAAATTCGATGGTTGGGTCGGGAGGAGGCTGACCTAATACGCCTAGACCGACCAAATAAGCAAAGTAAAACATCGGTGGCATGGTAAGCGGATTAGTAAGCCAAACTAAAGCCACTGAGATAGGCAGGTTTGCGCGAAAATACAGCGCGATAAGCGCGGCAATTGCCATTTGTCCGGGAGTTGGAATCCATGCGACTAACAAGCCAATAGCAAAAGCGGCAGAAACAGATCTCCGATTCATATGCCACAGATTAGGGTCATGCAGTTTATCGCCTAAAAAATTAAGGTTTTTATTTTCCTTAATAGACTCGGGTGATGGCATGTATTTTTTTAGTAGTTTTTTGGGCATGACTTACGATTCCGTGTGTATACATTAATTTTTAAGTGTAGCAGATTTTAGTGATGCTTTTATCTGTTTTATCATTCTTCTTAGGTATTTTAAGTCTGCAACAATCGGTGCTATTGCCTGGTATCTGGTCTTTATTGTTGGTTTTGTTATCGGCTCTGTTATTGCTTTATTTTAAATATCAGCGAATAGCCTTTTTTCTGTTAGGTTTTGTCTGGGCCGGGGGGTTTTCTGGGTATTATTTAAGTCATTCTTTAGCGCCTGAGTTGCAAGCTAAAGATATTCTCATAGAGGGTCATGTTGTCGGCTTGCCTGAGTACAATGAGCGACGCGTGCGTTTTGATTTTGCCGTGACGCATGCCGCTGTTTCGCTGCCCGATAAATTACGTTTAAGTTGGTATTATCCGCCACAAAAAGTTTCTGCGGGCCAAGCGTGGCAGTTTTTAGTTAAATTGAAAGCGCCAAAGGGTACTTTCAATCCGGGCGGTTTTGATTATGAACAATGGTTGTTTGCGCAGCATATTGGTGCCACCGGTTATATTCGGCAAAGCAGTCAAGCTAAGTTATTAGCCACGCAAGTATCTTGGCAAAGTATTTCCGTAGTGCGTCAGCGTTTAATTGATTTATTGGCGCAGCAAAAGATAAGTGCTGACAGTCTGGCGCTAATAAAGGCGTTAACCTTAGGCGATCGAAGTTCGCTTTCTTTGTCGCAATGGCAGGTTTTAGCGCGCAGTGGCACGGCACATTTGATGGCTATTTCTGGGCTGCATATCGGCTTGGTGGCGGGAATGATCTATTGGCTGGCTTTTCAATGTTGGCTGCAAGTGCCGCCGCATAGATACTATTCGGCACCACAAATAGCGGCTGTTTGTGCATTTTTAGCCGCCTTATCTTATGCTGCCTTAGCGGGTTTTTCTGTGCCTACACAGCGCGCTTTAGTGATGGTCAGTGTGTTTATGCTGGCCATATTATTGCGTCGGCATGTCAAATCTTTGGATGTTTTCGCTATCGCAATTTTGCTGGTCTTGTTGATGGATCCGATGGCTGTGCTGTCAGTGGGATTTTATTTATCTTTTCTGGCCGTTTTTTTTATTATCTATGTGCTTTCTGGGCGCTTAGGGCGAGAAAATCGTTTATTTAGTAGTCTTAAATTGCATGTTGTCGTTGGCTTGGGTTTGTTGCCGGTTTTGCTATTTTTCTTTCAGCAGGCTTCATTGATTGCTCCTGTTGCTAATTTTCTGGCGATACCCGTTGTTAGTTTTTTAGTGGTGCCTCTGGCTTTATTGGCGGTTGCTTTATTATCTATGATGCCTAGTGTCTCAGGGTTTTTATTGCAGATTGTCGATGGTCTTTTGCAATATTTATGGCAAGTATTGGTGTTTTTGGTGGAGTTGCCGCAAGCCAGTATTGTCCTGGCTCAACCTGAGTTGTGGCAGATTGTTGTGGCTATGTTGGGCGTGTTTTTATTATTAGCACCGCGAGGAATTCCAGCGCGTTATCTGGGTTTTATCTTTATATTGCCTTTAATCTTAGTGCATAAAGATAAGCCTGAGCTTGGTGCGGCAAGCTTAACCTTATTAGATGTTGGTCAAGGTTTGGCGGTTGTGGTCGAAACCGCCGAGCACACTTTGGTATTTGATACCGGCGCACGATTTTCTGATAGTTTTGATATGGGCAGAAATGTAGTTTTGCCTTTTTTGCATTATCAGCGGATTACAGGCGTAGATACATTGGTTGTCAGTCATGCGGATAATGATCATATGGGGGGTGCGCAAGCGCTATTGCATGAGATGCCGACTAAGCAAATATTAAGTAGTGTGCCTGAGTTGTTAGCAGATTATAAGGCCGTCGCTTGTTATGCTGGGCAAAGTTGGCAGTGGGATCAGGTCAGTTTTTATATGTTATCGCCAACTGAGCAAACACTGAAAAGTGACAATGATAATTCCTGTGTGCTCAAAATTGAAACGGCACAGGGGAGTTTTTTATTGACCGGAGATATTGAAAATGCAGCGGAAGCCGTTTTAATTGCACGGTCTAAGAATTTGTCGGCAGAGGTGTTAATTGCGCCACATCATGGCAGTAAAACGTCATCAAGTGCTGATTTTTTAGCTGCGGTAAAGCCAAGTGTTATTTTAATCCCAGCAGCCTCACCTAATCGCTTTGGCTTTCCTCATGCGCAGGTGATTGATCGCTATAATCAGTTAGCGGCGCGTTATTTTATAAGTGGTGATTCTGGGGCGCTGACGGTCAATTTTCGTGACGGAAAGATCGAGGTTGAGAGTTATAGAGCACATCATCAGCACTACTGGAATCGGCAGCCAAATAAAGAAAATGCTATAAAATAATAACCAAGCTATTTACTATGGAATTAAATGGTACTAAAATAGTCCTATATTAAGGGAGTGCTTATGATACGTCTGAGTAAATTAACTGATTATGCAACAGTTATTTTGAGTTTTATGGCAAGAAGCCAGTCTCGTATGCTTGCGGCTTTAGAAATTTCTACAGCAACAGGAATCGCGTTACCAACAGTTAGTAAGATTTTGAAGTCTTTGGTTAGGGCGAATTTATTAAGTTCGGTACGCGGCGCTAAAGGCGGCTATGCTTTAGTGCAAACACCAGAAAAGATCACAGTTGCTAGTGTGATTACGGCATTAGAAGGGCCGATTTCCTTAACAGAATGTAGTTCGACAGATCATAGTTGTGAACAGGTTGCAGCCTGTCAAATAGGCAATAACTGGCGAGTAGTTAATCAGACAGTTCAGAGAGCGTTAGAATCGGTGACTTTAGCCGATATGATGTTACCTGTTAGCCATCCACAAGAAATTACTGTGCCAGTGGCCAGTTTATATCGTTAATAGAATTAAAGAGTATTTATGTCATCAAACGCACAAGAAATTGACAATCTGATTGGTCAAAAATATAAAGAAGGCTTTACCACTGATATTGAGGTGGATACCTTTCCGCCCGGATTAGATGAGGAGGTGATTGCTAAATTGTCTGCGATTAAAGGTGAGCCGGAATTTATGCTGGAATACCGCTTAAAGGCATTCCGTCATTGGCAGACGATGAAAGAGCCTGATTGGGCGCAGTTAAATATAGAGCCGATTGATTATCAGGCGATTAGCTATTATTCGGCACCGAAAAAAGATTCGGACAAGCCGCAAAGCCTAGATGAAGTTGATCCTAAATTATTAGAAACTTATAAAAAGCTGGGCATCCCTTTAGATGAGCAAGAACGCTTGGCGGGCGTTGCGGTTGATGCGGTTTTTGATAGCGTTTCGGTGGCCACTACGTTTAAAGGTAAACTGCATGATGTTGGGGTTATTTTTTGTCCGATTTCTGAAGCTTTAAAAGAGCATCCTGAATTAGTTAAGCAGTATTTAGGTACCGTGGTGCCTGAGTCGGATAATTTTTTTGCCGCGTTAAATGCGGCGGTATTTACGGATGGCTCGTTTGTGTATATTCCTAAAGGCGTGCGTTGTCCGATGGAATTGTCCACTTATTTTCGAATTAATGCTGCCAATACAGGCCAGTTTGAGCGTACCTTGATTATTGCCGATGAGGGCAGTCATGTCAGCTACTTAGAAGGCTGTACCGCACCGATGCGTGATGAAAATCAATTGCATGCGGCGGTGGTTGAGTTGGTTGCACTAGAGAATGCAGTAATTAAATATTCCACGGTACAGAACTGGTATCCGGGCGATGAAAACGGTGTCGGTGGTATTTATAACTTTGTCACTAAGCGCGCAGAATGCCGTGGTGCCAATTCTAAAGTGTCTTGGACACAAGTAGAGACCGGTTCAGCAATTACTTGGAAATATCCTAGCTGTGTTTTAACGGGTGATAACTCGGTGGGTGAATTTTATTCGGTTGCTTTAACTAATAATTATCAGCAAGCCGATACCGGCACTAAGATGATTCATATTGGCAAAAATACGCGCAGTACCATTATTTCTAAAGGTATTTCCGCAGGTAAATCGCAAAATACTTATCGTGGCTTAGTCAAAGTTGGTAAAAATGCGCAAAATGCACGTAATTATACTCAATGTGATTCTTTATTAGTCGGTGATAAATGCGGTGCGCATACTTTTCCGTATGTAGAAGTGAAGCAGCCTTCTGCACAAGTTGAGCATGAAGCGACTACGTCTAAAATCAGTGAAGATCAATTGTTTTTCTGCCAACAGCGTGGTTTATCCGCTGAAGATGCGGTATCCATGATTGTTAATGGCTTTTGTAAGCAGGTTTTCAAGGAATTGCCGATGGAGTTTGCAGTTGAGGCCCAGGCTTTATTGGGTTTGAGTTTAGAAGGTTCAGTAGGTTAATAAAATACTGTAGCTTAGCTTTTTATTGTGCTGTAAGAAAAGCTAACCCCAGCCTACACAAATAATTTAAAAATTAAATCAGGTAAATACAATGCTTAGCATAAAAAATCTTCATGTCAGCGTAGGTGATAAACCTATTCTTAAAGGTGTCAACTTAGAGATTAACGCAGGCGAAGTGCATGCGATTATGGGCCCTAATGGCGCAGGTAAAAGTACTTTGTCGCATATATTATCGGGTAAGTCAGGTTATACCGTCACTGAAGGAACGGTCACTTATAAGGGCAAAGATTTATTGGCAATGGCGCCTGAAATTAGAGCGCGTGAAGGTATCTTTCTGGCGTTTCAATACCCAGTAGAAATTCCGGGTGTCAGCAATATTTATTTATTAAAAGCCGCCTTAAATGCAATGCGTACTCATCAGGGTTTGCCAGAGGTGGATGCGTTTGATTTTTTAACGTTGGTTAAGGGTAAAGTTAAATTATTGGAAATGGATGAGAAATTTCTCTATCGTTCAGTGAATGAAGGATTTTCTGGTGGTGAGAAAAAACGCAATGAGATCTTACAGGCAGCTATTTTAGAGCCGAGTATGTGTATTTTAGATGAAACCGATTCGGGTTTAGATATTGATGCCTTAAAAGTGGTTGCAGCGGGTGTCAATTCTCTACGTGCTGCGGATCGTTCCTTTTTAATGATTACCCATTATCAACGCCTTTTAGATTATATTAAGCCAGATATTGTGCATGTTTTAGCGGATGGCAGAATAGTTAAATCAGGTGGTCCTGAGTTAGCTTTAGAGTTGGAAGCAAAAGGTTATAGTTGGGTTGAAGAGCAGGTAGCATAATGAGTGCCGAACAAGTAAAGAGCCAATATCCGGCTGAATATGAAAAAGTTGCAGCCTTATTACCAGGGCAATCGGTTAGTTGGTTAAGCGCTTTAAGAAAACAAGCGCTAGGGTCTTTTTCTCGTCAGGGTTTTCCTTCATTAAGAGAAGAAGAGTGGCGTTATACTAATGTATCCGCTATTGAGAAAAAACGCTTTAGTCCCGTGGCGCATGCTGAAATAGGCGCGGTGGATGTCGATAGTTTAAATATTTATCGTCTTGAAAATGCTTGGACTGCGGTTTTGGTCGATGGTCATTTTTCTGCTGCCTTATCTGATTTAGAGGGTTTGCCTGATGGCGTGCGTGTTTTGAATATGGCAAGTGCTTTAGAGCAATATCCAGAGGATTTACAGCATTATTTTGGCCAAGCTGTAAGTCATGAGCAACATGGTTTTGTGGCATTTAATGCGGCATGGTTTACTGACGGTTTGTTTATTCATGTACCTGCTAAAGTAGTTTTAAGCAAGCCAGTACAGCTAATTCATGTGGTAACTCAAGCTGATTATATGAGCAATACGCGACATATTATTGCGCTTGATGAGATGGCGCAAGCTGAGCTTATTGAAACCTTTATCGGTTGCGATGATGCCTATTTGTCGGCGGCAGTAACGGAAGTATTTGTCGGTAAAAACGCCGATTTAACGTTATATAAACTGCAACTGGAAGGTGAAAAAGCCTATCATTTTGGGGGAACTTACGTTAAACAAGAGGCTGATGCTCGTTTTAAACATCATAATTTTGCTTTTGGTGGTTTGTTAGCCAGAAATGATATACGGACTGATCTAGGTCTAGCTTCTGACTGTGAATTAAATGGTTTATATCTCGGCGTTAAGCGCCAACATATTGATAATCATACGCGCATCAATCATTTACAGCCGCATGCAATAAGCCGTGAGTTATATAAAGGCGTATTAGATCAGCGGGCACGCGGGGTGTTTCAAGGGCGCGTTGTCGTAGCTAAAGATGCACAAAAAACTAGCTCGGAAATGAATAACCGCAATTTGTTATTATCCAATGATGCTGAGGCTGATACCAAGCCGCAATTAGAAATTTATGCCGATGATGTCAAATGTGCGCACGGCGTTACTGTAGGGCAATTAGATGAAAAATCTATATTCTATTTGCAATCACGTTGTATTGATGAAGAAACGGCAAGGAACATGCTGACTTTCGCTTTTGCCAATGAAATGGTTGATAAAGTTAAAATCAAAGCGTTACATGATCAGATTTTAGGGCAGTTATTGGCTAGATTCCCGCAAGAAGGTATGCAGCAAGAATGGTTGTGAGCTTAGTTTAAGCGACTAAATTATTATTAAGAATTTGTGATTTAACCACCGAAAACACAGAGTTTACAGCGAGTAGAGTGTGAGCTTTGTGCTGAGATGAAACATTAGAAATTATATGACTAACTTCCCCGTAGAAAAAATACGCGCTGATTTTCCTATTTTAAAAGAGAAAATCCGTAATAAACCACTGGTCTATTTAGATAATGCTGCCAGTTGTCAAAAACCGCAGCAGGTGATTGATAGTATTGTGCATTGCTATAGTCATGAATATGCTAATGTGCATCGTGGTGTGCATACCTTGAGCGTGAGAGCGACTGACCGTTATGAAGGTGCGCGTGAGAAGGTTAAACAGTTTATTAATGCACAAAGCACGCAAGAAATTATTTTTGTGCGTGGTGCGACTGAGGCAATTAATTTAGTCGCACAAACTTTCGGCAAAGCGAATATTAAGGCGGGTGATGAAATCCTGATTACTGCAATGGAGCATCATTCTAATATTGTGCCTTGGCAAATGCTGTGCAAAGAAACTGGTGCGCTGTTAAAAGTTGCGCCGATTGATTTGCAGGGTGAGCTGATTTTTTCAGAGTTTGAACAATTAATCAGTGATAAAACGAAATTAGTTGCTGTGGTGCATATGTCGAATGCATTAGGGACGATTAACCCAGTAGAAAAAATTATTGCAGCGGCAAAAGCGAAAAATATTCCGGTTTTATTGGATGGTGCGCAAGCAATTCCGCATATGTCCGTGGATGTGCAGGCTTTAGATTGTGACTTTTATGTGTTTTCTGGGCATAAATTGTATGCGCCATCGGGTATTGGTGTACTTTATGGAAAACAAGCTTTATTAGAAGCGATGCCGCCTTATCAAGGTGGCGGTGATATGATTCGCAAAGTCACTTTTACTGAGACTGAATACAATACCTTGCCTTATAAATTTGAGGCAGGCACGCCGAATATCGCAGATGTCATTGGTATGGGAGCGGCAATTGATTATCTGAATGCAGTTGGTATGGATAAGATTGCGGCTTATGAAGCCGAATTACTGGATTATGCCACTGAGCAGGCCAGACAAATTAAAGGTTTGCGTATTATTGGTGATAATAATCACAAAGGGGCAATTTTATCCTTTGTTTTGGACAAAATTCACCCGCATGATATAGGTACGATGCTGGATAGTTTGGGGATTGCGATACGGGCTGGGCATCATTGCGCTATGCCAGTAATGGATTTTTTTGAAGTGCCAGCAACGGCGCGCGCTTCATTTGCCATGTACAATACTAAAGAAGAAATTGACGTCTTAATGGCGGGTATTAAAGACTTAATTAAAATTTTCGGCTAACACCGAATATACACTGAGAAGACTATGTTTGATGATTTGCGTGACCTGTATCAAGAGGTTATTTTTGACCACAATAGAAATCCCCGTAATTTTCATATTATGGAAAATGCGGATCGCAAAGTAGAGGGCTTTAATCCTTTGTGTGGCGATCGCCTGACGCTGTTTTTGAAAATGGATGGTGATAAAATTATTGATGCCAGCTTTCAAGGTTCTGGCTGTGCGATTTCTACCGCGTCTGTGTCTTTGATGACCGAAATTGTCAAAGGTAAAACCCAAGCAGAAGCGGATGCTTTATTTCATCAATTTCATGAAATGACCACGGGCAAAGAGCACAGCATTAATCTTGAGGCCGTTGGTAAATTGGCCGTGTTAGCTGGTGTGCGTGAATATCCGGCACGAGTCAAATGTGCAACTTTGGCGTGGCATACTTTAGATGCGGCGTTAAAAAATGAGCAAGCATCGATTTCTACTGAATAATAATGCCTGAATATAGCGGTAAATTAGCTGTTTTACATAACCAGCATTATGCGCTTGATGTCTCACAATCTTTAGCTGATCGATTGGCTGTGCCGCTGTATTTTACGGCTGACAAGAAAACACCGGAAGACTTCTTTTTATCATGGCGTGATGGCTGTTTGAAGTTATTGGATAAAGAGCTATTAAAAAAGGGCGGTCTGACTGTCGATATAGAGCCAAGAAATGGCGAGCAGCGTTCTTGGCCAGCCCCTAAAGATGGTGCTTTAGCGCAGGCTATTGGCCGTAAAACCAAGACTGTGGTGGATGCAACCACAGGCTGGGCTCAGGATAGTCTGCATATTTTCCGTATGGGTTATGAGCTTCGCTGTATAGAGCGCTCACCGATTATGTTGGCATTATTAAGTGATGCTTATCAGCGCCTTGAGCAGCTAGATTGGGTGCAACGATTGGCTTTATCGGCGCCAGAATTAATCGCTGGAAATGCTATTCAGGTTCTTGCTGAATTAACAGAAGCGCCGGAGTGTATTTATATTGACCCGATGTTTCCAGCTAAGCGAAAAAAGTCGGCTTTACCTAAAAAGTCGATGTTAGTTTTGCGCGATTTATTGGGTGATGACCTAGATAAAGAGGTGCTATTTTCTGCCGCTATGCAAGCGACTGCAAAAAAAGTCGTGGTGAAAAGTCCTGATTATGCTGAGCCACTAGGTGGTGAGCCGAATCAAAGCTTTAAAGGGAAACTGCTTAGATATGATGTGTATTTAAAAAAATAAAGGTAAAACAATGTCGGAATGGGTTGATGTAGCTGCTGAAAGTGCTTTATCGATAGGCGAGCATGTAGTCGTAGATGTGGATGGTATTGATGTCGCCGTTTTTAAATTAGAAGACGGTTTTTATGCCTTGGAAGATGTCTGTACGCATGATGGTGCAGAAATAGGCAGTGGTACTGTAGAGGGGGATGAGATTGTTTGTCCTCGGCACGGTGCGAGGTTTTGTATTAAGACGGGGCAAGTAAAAAGTGCGCCTGCTTATGAGGATATAGCCAGTTTAGAAGTAAGAATTGTAGCGGGAAGAGTCGAGATTAGGGATATGCGATGGGCTTAGCCTTATAAACAATAGAGTAGAGATTCTACTCTATTGTTTATTTTGGCTTGTTTAAGCTTAGATAAAAGAAGGAAGTTCTTTGAACTTTTGTTCTGCTTCTTTTAGTTGCTCTTCAGCAACTTGTAGTTCTGATTTTTTAGCTGCAGATTTAGCTTTCTTTAAATGAGTTGCGGCTCTTTGACGCTTAGAATCAACAATGTCATTAGCGTTGATTTCTTTGTTTAAATCAATTGCTTCAGTGATTAATGCAACAGCAGCATCGCTATCTGCGCCGTTATCAATCGCGTGACGCGCTTCCATGATTTTTGCAACAGTGTTAGCAATAGCTACTTGAGGAGTGAAAGTAATTCGTCCTTCGTCGGTTTCAGCTAAAGCTGCTGTAGAGAAAGCACCCATAGACGCGCCAAGGAAAGCAGATAGTAGTAATGGTTTTAATAATTTCATGTAACCCTCATGTTGTTTTAGTTATAGTAAGACGTAGGCCAATAAGCTTATCTACGAATTCTCTGATATTTTAGCATAAGAATGAAAAACAACAATGCAATTATTTGCAGGCAAAATTGATTGATAAGTAGTATATAATGATGCGTTTTTTTTATGATTTGCCTGAATTTCGGATAATATTAAGTCAATGCAAGAAATAAATCCTATTACCAATAAAATTTCAGATTTAAAGAGTCGTACCGAGTCGCTTAGGGGGTATCTTTGACTTTGATGTCAAAAGTGAACGCTTAGTTGAGGTCTTACGTGAGTTAGAAAGTCCAGATATATGGAATAACCCTGAGCAAGCACAAGCGCTAGGCAAAGAGCGAGGACAGCTCGAGACTGTGGTCAATACTATTAATGAATTAAAAGAAGGGCTTGCTGATGCGCTTGAGTTGCTCGAAATGGCAGTGGAAGAGTCGGACCAAGAGACCATTGAGACAGTTATTGCCGATCTAAAAGTATTTGAAGCTAAAGTCGCTGGCTTAGAATTTCGGCGCATGTTTTCCGGTGAAATGGATGCGAATAATGCTTTTTTAGATATACAATCGGGTTCAGGTGGTACGGAAGCTCAAGATTGGGCTTCTATGATTGAGCGTATGTTTTTGCGCTGGGGTGAACGTAAAGGCTTTAAAACGGAATTAATTGAGGAGTCTCAAGGTGATGTCGCCGGCATCAAAAGTGCCACGATAAAATTTGAGGGTGAATACGCTTTCGGTTGGTTGCGCACTGAAACAGGCGTACATCGCTTAGTAAGAAAATCCCCTTTTGATTCGGGAAATCGCCGGCATACTTCATTTGCTTCGGTATTTGTTGCGCCAGAAATTGATGATGATATTGAGATTGATATTAACCCAGCAGACTTACGTATAGATGTCTATCGCGCCAGTGGTGCAGGGGGGCAGCATGTTAATAAGACGGAATCAGCTGTTCGGATTACCCATGCGCCAACTAATATCGTTGTACAGTGTCAGAATGATCGCTCGCAGCATAAAAACAAAGATTCTGCAATGAAGCAGCTCAAATCTAAGTTATATGAATTAGAATTGCGCAAACGTTCTGAGTCTGCGCAGACGGTGGAAGATAATAAGTCAGATATTGGCTGGGGCAGTCAGATTCGTTCTTATGTCTTAGATCAATCGCGTATTAAAGATTTGCGTACCGGAGTGGAAACAGGTAATACTCAAGCTGTATTAGATGGCGATTTGGATCAGTTTATTGAAGCAAGCCTGAAAAGTGGTTTGTAAGCCTATTTTAAGTTAAACCTACAATTAAAGTGAAAATGTCAGAATTAGAACAAGACGAGCAAGAACAAATTAAACAGCGCCGTGTAAAATTAAATGCTTTACGTGAAAACGGCGGTATCGCTTTTCCTACTGACTTTCGTCGCAATGTTATTGCGGGTGAGTTAATTGCAGAATACGATGCGAAAACTAAAGAAGAACTGGAGACTGAAGAGCCGATACGCGTTAAATTAGCCGGACGGTTGATGACACGTCGAGTAATGGGTAAAGCAAGTTTTGCCCATATTCAGGATATGTCGGGCAAAATCCAGCTGTATGTGACACGCGATGATTTAGCGGAAGGTTTTTATAACGAACAGTTTAAAAAGTGGGATATAGGCGATATTATCGGCGCTGAAGGTGTTTTATTTAAGACGAAAGTTGGCGAGCTGAGCGTTAAAGTTGATGATATTCGTTTATTAACTAAAGCTTTGCGTCCTTTGCCTGAAAAATTTCATGGCATTGCAGATCAAGAAATTAAATACAGACAGCGTTATCTGGATTTAATTATGAACGATACTTCGCGTGACACTTTTTTGATGCGTTCAAAAATCGTTGCCTATATTCGCAAGTTTTTAACTGAGAGGCAATTTCTGGAAGTTGAAACGCCAATGATGCAAGCGATTCCAGGCGGAGCGACAGCTAAGCCTTTTGAAACGCATCACAATGCCTTAGATATGGGTTTATATTTACGTATTGCACCGGAGTTGTATTTAAAGCGCTTAGTTGTTGGGGGTTTTGAACGAGTCTTTGAAATTAACCGAAATTTCCGTAATGAGGGCTTGTCTGCTCGGCATAATCCAGAATTCACTATGATCGAGTTTTATCAGGCTTATGCTGAATATGGCGATTTAATGGATTTAACGGAAGCGATGCTAAAAGGTATTGCTGAGGAGCTGTTGGGTAATAGTGTGGTTACTTATCAGGGCGAAAAATACGATTTTGGTAAGCCATTTGAGCGTATGAGCGTTTTTGATTCAATATTGCATTTTAATCCTGACTTATCGGCTGCGGATATTGATACGCGTGATGCAGCTGTGCAAGTAGCTAGAAATCTTGGTATTCCCGTTAAAGATAGTTACGGTTTGGGTAAAGTGCAAATTGAGATTTTTGAGAAAACAGTTGAAACGCGTTTGATGCATCCGACTTTTATTACTGCATATCCTGTTGAGGTCTCGCCATTAGCGCGTCGTAATGATGATAATCCGCATGTTACTGATCGTTTTGAGTTTTTTGTTGGTGGTCGTGAAATTGCCAATGGCTTTACGGAGTTAAATGATTCAGAAGATCAAGCGGAGCGTTTCTTGAAGCAAGTTCAAGAAAAAGAAGCAGGTGATGATGAAGCAATGCATTATGATGCCGATTATATTACCGCATTAGAGCATGGTATGCCGCCGACCGCCGGCGAAGGGATTGGTATTGATCGGTTGGTGATGCTATTTACTGATTCACCAACGATTCGTGATGTGTTATTGTTTCCACAGATGCGTCCGAAAGCTTAGCAATAAGTTGAGCTAAGCAAAAAAAGCCTCGTTTATCGAGGCTTTTTTGCTAACCAATTTTACTTGTGTGCGTTAGCTGCGATTTTTTCTACGCGTTTTTCATTAGCATGTTCTAGTTTAGCGAATACTTTGAGTATATCTGTTGCTGATAAGATACCAACTAATTTATTATTAGCATCGACAACAGGTAATGCGCCAATTTTGTTTTCAGCCATCAATTCCGCTGCTTTAGATGCATAAGTTTCTGTTGTTACGGTAATAACGCCACGATGCATGATATGGGTTACTTTTTTCGGTAATACGTGTAACTCGGTTGTGCCTTCGGCTGCGATATTGCTTGAATTGCTTTTAGGACCTAGTGCCTTATAAAGGTCTCTATCTGATACGATGCCAATAACTTTACCTTTTTCTATTACGGGTAAATGACGCACTTTTTCGTAATGCAGTAGAAAGAAGACACGATCAATCATATCGCTTGGCTCTACTGTAAACACTTTTCGGGTCATTAAATCTTCTACTCTCATGTTTTTCATCTCCTCATCTTAATTGTTGGCCTCACAGAATAGGCAGATATTGATAATATTACAAGAGTTATGTCAGTGAATGTTATAAAATGATGCATTGTATTCGATTGGATTAAAGTGAAATTCAGCGGCTCAATCCCTGTTTTTCATTAAATTATTTTTAGCGGCAGTTATGGGAGTGAATAATGCGCGTCATACTTTTAGGTAGTCCAGGTTCAGGCAAAGGCACACAAGCACAGTTTATTACTGAGAAATATGCTATTCCCCAGATATCAACCGGTGATATGTTGCGTGCTGCGGTTAAAGCGGGAACTGAATTAGGGATTGCAGCAAAGAAAATTATGGATGAAGGTGGTCTTGTTTCAGATGAAATTATTTTAGGTCTAATTAAAGATCGTATTACCCAAGAGGATTGCGCTAAAGGATTCTTATTGGATGGTTTTCCGCGTACCATTGCTCAAGCAGAAGGATTGATCGCAATGGGTATTGAAATTGATCATGTGATAGAAATTGCCGTCGCTGATGAAGAAATTATCAAGCGCATGAGTGGTCGTCGTGTGCATTCAGATTCAGGCAGAACTTATCATGTAGAGTTTAATCCGCCAAAAGTTGCAGATATTGATGATATTACCGGTGAAGCATTAATTCAGCGCGATGATGATAAGGAGATCACAGTTAGAAAGCGTTTAGATGTTTATCATGAACAAACTAAGCCTTTAGTGGCTTTTTATAGCGCGGCTGCCCTACAGGGAAAAGTGAAATTTTCGACGGTTGCAGGTGTAGGTTCTGTTGCTGAGATTACCGCTAAGGTTTTTTCCACTTTAGCCTAGCCAAAGACAGGAGTCAGGGTGAATATTTTAAGTTCCCAAATTTATCAGGCTTTCAAAGAGCAAGGTTTTATTATTGCGCATTTGGGCGTTGATACACGAGTAACTGATATTGTGCCTGCAGAAGCAGGTGCGCCTGGCACGTTAGTTTTTGTTGAGCATGCAAAATATTTGCCAGCGGTTTTAGAGGCGGGGGTTTCTGCTATTGTAACTACAGTGGAATTAGCAGAAACCATTACTTTAGCCAATACCGCTATTTTGGTGGCGCCGAATGTACGTATGGCAATGGCCTATATACGTCAGAAATATGCGGATCGAGATGTGTATGATTCTGAATGGGGTCGGGTACATGCTACTGCGGTTATACATGAATCGGTGCGAGTGCCGGATGATGCTGTTATTGGTCCGGGAGTGGTCATTGGCGCGCGTGTGCAATTAGGTGCGGGCGTGGTTGTTATGGCTAATTCAGTGATTGAGTTTGATGCAATCATTGGCGCTAGAACGGTTATTTATTCTTCGTGCGTTATTTCCTATGATTGTCATATTGGTGCAGATTGTATTTTAAAAGCGGGATGTGTCATCGGCAGTGATGGGCAGGGTTTCGCTCAAGACGAACATTTTCATCATCATCGTATTCCGCAAACAGGGCGAGTCGTTATTGGTAATAAGGTTGTGATTGGTTCAGTCACTACTATTGACCGAGCAACGTATACAGAAACTAAAGTGCATGATGGTACTATTATTGATGCACAATGCCATTTGGCACATAACGTGATCATCGAAGAAGACTGTATTCTAGTTGCGCAAACGGGAATTGCCGGCTCGAGTCATTTTGGTAAGCGCGTTATTGCTTCTGGCCAAACCGGTGTTTTAGATCATGTGCATGTGCCAGATGATACGATGCTATTACATAGAGCTGGGGTGCATAGCAGCATTAAAGAGTCGGGAATTTATGCTTATGGCCCAGCACAACCGTTTAAAAAATATACTAAAAATATCGCCATCTTTCAGCGTTTAAGTGAAGTATGGTCGCGCTTGAAGAAGCTAGAAAAACAAGTCGCAGAACTTTCTAAACTTTAATTTACAATTCAAATAAACACGGTACAGATTGAAATGTCAGCAAAAACTTTATATGACAAACTTTGGGATGATCATGTTGTCCATACAGAAGATGATGGGTCGTCGTTAATCTATATAGATAGACAATTGATTCATGAAGTGACTTCGCCACAAGCTTTTGAAAGTTTGCGTCTTGCCGGTAGAGCGCCTTGGCGTACTGATCGTAATCTTGCTGTTGCCGATCATAATGTGCCAACGACAGATAGAAGTGTGGGTATTGCTGATCCTGTGTCGCGCTTGCAAGTGGAAACATTGGATAAAAATTGCGCTGAATTTGGTATCACTGAATTTGATATGGCTGATTTAAGGCAAGGTATTGTGCATGTCATTGGTCCTGAACAAGGGGCAACTTTACCGGGAATGACCGTTGTTTGTGGCGATTCACATACCTCGACTCATGGCGCGTCGGGCGCCTTGGCTTTTGGCATTGGTACTTCAGAAGTCGAACATGCGTTGGCGACTCAATGTTTAACCCAGAAGAAATCGAAAAATTTTTTAATTAAAGTTAACGGGCAAGTAGGTGCCGGGGTAACGGCTAAAGATATCGTATTGGCTATTATTGGCCAAATTGGTACAGCGGGTGGCAATGGGTATGCTATTGAATTTTCCGGGTCTGCGATCACTGCTTTATCAATGGAAGGCCGGATGACCGTTTGTAATATGGCGATTGAGGCGGGCGCAAGAGCAGGCTTGATTGCTGTTGATGAAACGACTATCGACTATTATCGTGATCGTCCTTATTCGCCTAAAGGCGAGCATTGGTTTGTGGCAGAAAGAATGTGGCAAAAACTACATTCAGATAAAGGCGCTGTCTTTGATAAGATTGTCGAAATGGATGCGGCAACGATTAAACCACAAGTAACGTGGGGTACATCGCCTGAAATGGTTGTACCTGTTGATGCGCAAGTGCCAAATCCAGTCGATGAGTTTGATGCTGTAAAGCAGAAGAGTATGCAAAATGCCTTAGATTATATGGGCTTAAAAGCAGGGCAAGCTATTACCGACATTCAAATAGATAAAGTTTTTATAGGTTCTTGTACTAACTCCAGAATCGAAGATATGCGTGCCGCAGCGGTTATGGTTAAGGGCAAAAAAATTGCGGCTAATGTTAAATTGGCTTTAGTGGTTCCTGGGTCTGGTTTGGTTAAACGCCAAGCAGAACAAGAAGGTTTGGATAAGATTTTTATTGCCGCAGGTTTTGAGTGGCGTGAGCCGGGGTGCTCTATGTGTTTAGCAATGAATGCGGATAAATTAGAAGCGGGTGAGCGCTGTGCTTCAACTTCGAATCGTAATTTTGAAGGACGTCAGGGTTACGGTGGTCGAACGCATTTGGTTAGCCCAGCGATGGCAGCGGCAGCTGCTATTGCAGGACATTTTGTTGATATTAGAGATTGGGCATAAGGAGGCTATGATGCAAGCATTTAAAAAAATTACTGCGACGGTTGCGCCTTTGGATCGAGCTAATGTCGATACGGATGCCATTATCCCTAAGCAATTCTTAAAATCGATTCGTCGCGCAGGTTTTGGGCCGTATTTATTTGATGAATGGCGTTATCAGGATATTGGTGAACCGGAAATGGATTGCACTAAGCGCCCATTAAAAAAAGATTTCGTACTGAATAATCCGGATTATCAAGGGGCTGAAATTCTATTGACTCGTGAGAATTTTGGCTGTGGGTCATCGCGCGAGCATGCGCCGTGGGCATTAGAAGATTATGGCTTTCGTGCGATTATCGCGCCTAGTTTTGCAGATATTTTTTATAATAACTGCTTTAAAAATGGTCTGTTACCTATTGCTTTATCAGTAGAAATTGTTGATGGGTTATTTAAGGACGCGGTTGCCGGATATCAATTAACTATTGACTTGGAAGCGCAAACAATTATTACGCCGAATGGTGAAGTAATTGATTTTGAAGTGGATGAGTCGAGAAAGTATCGTTTATATAATGGTTTAGACGATATTGCTTTGTCTTTATTGCAGGCAGATAAAATTAAAGCATATGAAGCAGAGCGAGCTAAACGCGCGCCTTGGTTATTTGCATAACAATAAAATAATTTAGATTAGTAAAAAGGTTTAGACGTAAATGACACAGAAAATTGCAGTATTACCCGGCGATGGTATTGGTCCTGAAATTGTCGCCGAAGCGATTAAAGTATTAGCTTACTTAAATGCGGATATGGGCTTGGACTTGGAGTTTGAGCAAGGTTTAATTGGTGGCGCAGCCTATGATGAAACCGGTTCGCCTTTTCCAGAAGCAACTTTAAACCTAGTTAAGCAAGCAGATGCAGTTTTATTGGGTGCTGTAGGCGGATATAAGTGGGAGTCTTTAGATATCGCTGTACGTCCTGAAAAAGGTTTATTAGGCTTGCGTTCAGAATTAGGGTTGTTTTCTAATTTGCGTCCGGCAATTTTATACCCACAATTAGCGGATGCTTCGACCTTAAAGCCTGAAGTCGTTGCCGGTTTAGATTTAATGATTGTGCGTGAGTTGACTGGCGGAATTTATTTTGGTCAGCCGCGTGGCGTTAGGATTCTGGCAAATGGCGAAAAGCAAGGCTATAACACTCTCGTTTATAGTGAGTCTGAAATCCGCCGTATTGCCCATTCAGCGTTTAAGATTGCGCAAAAACGCGATAAGCGTTTGTGTTCAGTCGATAAGGCGAATGTGCTGGAGTGTACTGAGTTATGGCGTGAGGTTATGATTGAAGTGGGTAAGGAATACCCGGACGTTGAGTTAAGTCATATGTATGTTGATAATGCCTCTATGCAATTAGTGCGTGCGCCAAAACAGTTTGATGTTATGGTAACAACCAATATGTTTGGCGATATTTTATCTGATACTGCTTCTATGCTAACGGGTTCAATAGGTATGCTGCCTTCAGCATCATTAGATGGTAATGGTAAAGGTATGTATGAACCGATTCATGGATCTGCTCCTGATATTGCAGGTCAGGGCATTGCTAATCCTTTAGCGACTATTTTATCGGCAGCAATGATGTTGCGTTACACTTTTGATCAAGCAGGGGCTGCGGATCGCATTGAGCAAGCCGTTAATGATGCTTTAGATTCAAAGGTCCGTACTGCGGATATTTATTCAGAAGGTATGCAAAAAGTCAGCACTGCAGAAATGGGTGATGCTGTAGTTAACGCCTTAAAAGTGAGAGCATAAAATAATGACTAAAAAATATAATGTAGCAATTGTCGGTGCAACCGGTGCTGTTGGCGAAGCAATGATTTCTATTTTGCAAGAAAGAAAATTTCCGGTCGATAGAGTCTATGCTTTAGCCAGTGAGCGCTCGGCCGGTAAACGTATTCCTTTTAATGGCGGTAGCCTTAAAGTCGAAGACTTGGCAACGTTTGATTTTTCTAAAGCGGATATTGGTTTGTTTTCGGCAGGTGCGTCACTTTCGGAAAAATACGCACCGATTGCAGCAGCAGCAGGATGTGTCGTCATAGATAATACTTCGCAGTTTCGTTATGATGATGATATTCCTTTGGTTGTTCCGGAGGTTAATCCAGAAGCCATTGCACAGCATATGACACGAGGTATTATCGCTAATCCAAACTGCTCAACTATTCAAATGCTTGTGGCGTTAAAGCCTATACATGATGCGGTAGGGATAGCGCGTATTAATGTGTGTACTTATCAGGCTGTTTCTGGTTCAGGTAAGGAGGGCATTGAAGAGGTGGTGAGTCAGACGTCGCAGTTGTTAAATGGTAAACCGATACAAACAAAAGTGTATCCTAAGCAAATCGCCTTTAATGTTTTGCCGCAAATTGACGTCTTTATGGACAACGGCTATACCAAAGAAGAAATGAAAATGGTATGGGAAACTAAAAAAATTATGGGCGATGACAGTATTCAAGTCAATCCTACTGCTGTACGTGTCCCTGTTTTTTTTGGCCATTCAGAAGCAATTCATATCGAAACACGTGAAAAAATTAGTGTTGATAAGGTACGTGAGTTATTAGCTGCTGCGCCAGGGGTAACAGTTATGGATGAACGCGTAGATGGTGGTTACCCAACCGCAGTGACTGAGTCTTCAGGTAATGATGATGTCTTTGTTGGGCGTATTAGAGAGGATATTTCTCACGAAAATGGTATCGATTTATGGGTTGTTGCCGATAATGTTCGTAAAGGGGCTGCTTTAAATAGTGTGCAAATTGCAGAAGAGCTAGTAAAAAATTACATCTAGTCTAAGCTATAGAGATATATTTGATTGTATTTAGGAATGCTATCGTGGAAAAATTTGTGGGAAGGAGAGTGTAGTGCATAATTTGACTAAAACTTTAGCGGCTATGACTTTGTTGGCACCAATGTCTGCACACTCGTTGGGTGTAGGTGATATAAAGTTACATTCCGCGTTAAATCAAAAGCTTAATGCTGAAATCGCACTTTCATTGTCAGCAGGAGAAGAGCTTGCCGATGTAAAGATTTCTTTGGCCTCACCGGATAAATTTGATCAAGCAGGCATTGCTTGGAGTTCGTTTCTATCAAAGGTTAAGTTCGAGCCTATCCTAAAAGCAAACGGGCAAGTTGTTGTTAAAGTAACCTCCCATGAGGTTGTACAAGAGCCTTTCCTAGATTTCCTTGTTGAAGTTAGCTGGCCTAAAGGCGAGGTTTTTAAAGAGTTTACGGTTTTAGTCGACCCTCCTGCTGTTTATCTAAAAAGTGCCATTGAAACGCCAACAATATCTGCTACGCAACCGATTGTTAGTACGGTAAGTACAGATGCCATCGCGCCAAATGATTTTAGCAGTTTGGCGGTAGAAGGCGAGTATGGCCCCACTTCTAGAAGTGATTCTTTATGGAAGGTAGCTGAAGAAGTTAATACCCACAGTGATGTCTCTGTAGAGCAAATGATGATGGCTTTATATAAGGCTAATCCTCGCGCATTTTATAAGAAAAATGTGAACGCACTAATGGCTGGAAAAGGCTTAAAGATTCCAGAGAGATCTGAGATTTTGCAGTTATCTAAAAAGCAAGCAAACACTGAATTCTATAATCAAATGGCTGTTTGGCAAGGTAAGCAAATTGCAGAGCCTGAAACTCAATTAGCCAGTACAGATACTAAAACCAGTAATCAATTAACTCTAGTGCCGCCAACAGAAGAGCTTATAGGTTCAGAGGCTTTATCTGCAGATGCCTCTGATATTGATACGCTCGGTTTAAAAACTGAAAATCAGCAATTACAAGAGCGTCTAGCTAATTTAGAAAAGCAATTTGTGATTATGCAGGAAATGCTGGCTATTAAAGATCAGCAACTTGCCGCTATACAAAACGCACAAATTGCCCCTGAATCTCAGTATGAAGAGCAAGATGAGGATGTAGTCGTAACAGATGTAAGTGTTGCTGATTCATCTTTAATTCAAGAAAGTTCGGTAACAGAAAGTCAAGTTACCACTGCTAACGTAACGTCTGAGCAAAATATTGTTACACAAGCGCCTTCATCAGTGGTCGCTAAGCCAGTTACTAAGCCTTCGGTGGTCAGTGCCGATGAGCAAAATGACTCAGGTTTTAACTATTATTTAGGTTTTGGGCTTTTTGGTGGGCTAGTGCTCACCGGTTTAGCCCTGCTGTTATGGCGTAGACGTCAAGCAGAAGAAGAAATAAACGATAATAGTATGTTTGCAGCTTCAAGTGAAATTATATTGCCTGAACTGGAAAATGAGCTGTCTGTCCCTTTGTTTGATGAGATGCCTTCTTATGATGTTGGAACGGTAGGAGAAAGTTCGTTTTTAAGCGAGTTTACGCCTAGTGATTTTGATGTTTTTGAGTCAGATCAAGGGGAAGTTGACCCTACTTCGGAAGCAGATGTTTATCTTGCTTATGGTCGATATCAACAAGCTGAAGAATTAATGCGTCAAGCGATTAAGGATTTTCCTGATAAAGAAGACTACAAGCTTAAGCTTTTAGAGATTTTTTATGTCAGTGAAAACAGCGAGGCGTTTGCAGCGTTTTCTAAGGAGTTAGTCGCTGAAGGTAAAAATAGCGACTTAGTCTTTTGGGGCAAGGTTTCAGAAATGGGGAGTGAGCTTGTTCCAGATTCTGATCTATTTTCTGCCGAGCAAAGAGAATCTAAGTTTGATGTAATAGATGATAATGACGACTTTGTTATTGTAAATGAATCTCCGACTATTAGTGAGCAAGAGCAGCTTGATGTACTCGCAAATAAAGAGCAGGCAGGTGTATCGCCGAGCAAAGAAGATGAAGATACCTCTAACAATTCAGGGATTGATTTCGATTTAAGTTCTTTTTCTTTTATGGATGACGATCAGGCTGAAGGTCAGCAAGGAAAGACAGAAAAGAATAAATTAGATTCTGATATTGAAAGTGTTGAATTTGATTTGAATTCTTTTTCTTTGATGGATGATAAGGATAAGCATGAGCTTCCTGCTGCTAAATCAGATGATATTGAAAGTGTTGATTTCGATTTAAATTCATTTGATGCAATGAGTTCTGATATCAAAGAAGCGCCAGAGCTAACTATTCCTGAAGACTTGGAGACATTTGATTTTGATCGGACTGATACTGCAGACTCTAGCGAGTCTTTAGTACTTGATGATGATCTGGATGATGTCAATCTGGAAGATTTTGATTTTTCTGCAAGTAATTCAGCTTTAAGCGATGTAGCTGACAAGGCAGAAAAGTCGATAAATACTGCGGGGGATGTTGATGCGGTAAAGTCTGGTAGTAATGATTTTGACTTTGATTTTGACTTCGATGATATTTCTGATGCGCCTGCTGCAGAAAAATCTGATAGCTTTGATGAAGATAGCCTAATGGTTTCAGATTTGACTGATATGGATGAATTCGAAACAAAAATAGACTTAGCTAAAGCCTATATAGATATGGGTGATGTCGATGCTGCAAAGGATATTGCTCAAGAGGTATTAGAGAAGGGTACTGATGCCCAAAAGCAAGAGGTGCAAGCAATTATTGATAAGTTAGTATAATTTCTAAGTTTGAATAATCAGTGCTAAGAGTATTTAGCCTTCGGTGGATTTGATAGCAGGGCAGCCTTTTAAATGTAAGTAACCGTCAATTAAACCACACATTCTCAACCGCCTAAAATAAGTGCAGACT
>JACUUF010000221.1 GCA_014859465.1 Methyloprofundus sp. | reverse complement strand
GGGAAATAGTCGTGGCGTTGATCGACAATCACGAAGCGACGTTGAAATATATCGAGCAATCGCCGGGCAAAGTGCTGTTGATACCGGCTAATTCAGCGATGACAACTCAAATTTATGCGCCCGAACAAGTTCAAATTCAGGGCATTTTGGTCGGACAAATGCGCAGTTACAAGCATCGACATTAGCCAGGGGCACAACATGAACTGTCCACTCGTATACATGCGCGACCAAAAAGTCAGCTTAATAGCGATAGAGAAATATCGGAAGCAACAAGAATAACAGTCGAGACTGGAGAGCTTCCTGATAACGCTTATGATGCTAGGGTGATTTGAATTTGAAGGGATTCCGGAGGTGGTGGTAGCGCAGTTTTGTTGGTTAAGGCTAGTGGGTTTTAATCTACATAGTTCCGACACGAATAAGACAGCGCTTATGACTTGTGTCACACCATGGTAATTTCAGCTATTTAACGTATAATTGGATACACTTATGTTACTCCATTGGATACACAATGACTAAAACCGCAGCATTGAGAATAAGAATTGCTCCAGAGCTCCATCAAGAATTCCTTGAAGCTTGTCGGCTACAAGATTTATCGGCATCGCATGTATTAAGGCAGTTCATGAGATCGTATGTAGATGACCACATGCGTTGCCAGCAAACAGAACTTTTTGATTTAAATACCAGGTTACAACGACAAAATGGCAACTGAAGAGAGAAAAAAACTAACTGTAGTCAGCATGTTTTCAGGATGTGGCGGGATGGATTTGGGTTTTGTACAAGCCGGCTATGATGTTATGTGGGCAAATGACATCGATGAAGATGCTTGTGAAACCTACAGGCATAATATAGGTGAAATTATTCATGGTGATGTATCCAAGTTAGATGTGCCTAAAGTTGAAGACCTTGATGTGCTGACTGCTGGTTTCCCATGTCAGCCCTTTTCCAATGCGGGGTCGCGCAAAGGCACTAATGACCCACGAGGTCAGTTGTACCAACAAACGTTTAAGTTTATTGAGAAGCTCAAACCTAAAGCGATTGTGTTTGAGAATGTGCGCGGCATTTTAAGCACTAAAACAGAAAACGGTAAATTAATCGACGAAATCGTCGACACTCTTACAAACCAGTATGGCTATCATGTTTCATACCGATTGTTGAACTTCAGTCATTTTGGTGTTCCGCAGAATCGCATTCGAGTGATTCTTATTGCTGTAAAAAATAAGAACTACTCTGATCACCTATTCCCTGAAGTCATTGAGGACAAAGACCTTTCATTACAAGCGACTCTTAAAGGTATCACAAACAAGCTGCCGAATCAGACTGAATTAATGCGCTTAAACCCGCAGGCATTGCATTATGGTTCTATGATACCTGAAGGCGGATCGTGGAAAGATTTACCTTATGATGTATTGCCAGAACGCTGGAAAAAAATTCGCGACAATATGGAAAAATATCATTATCCTAACTTCTTCCGACGATATGCTCGCAATGAAATTCAGGGGACTATAACTGCCGCATTTAAGCCAGAAAACGCTGGCGTTTGGCACCCGACCAAGGATCGCATTTTTTCGGTTCGCGAAATCGCAAGGATACAAACATTTCCTGATGACTTCGTTTTTCATGGGCGGACTATCAAATCAAAGTATCAGCAAATTGGAAATTCAGTTCCGCCATTCATGGCAAAACAAGTTGCTGAACAGTTAAAACACTATATTCATAAGACCAAAGTAAACACTCTCAAACGCATAAAAGTTGAAAGCACTGAATTAAACGTGAACCAGCCTATACATAAGCAAAAATTACCCATCAGTTTATCTTTAATGGATTAAATAAACAGTGTTCTTTTCACATGATCTAATTAAAAGCGCTTACAAAAAATTAATAAAACTGGACTCTTCTGACGGCAAGTCAAGAAAAGAAAAAGTAAGCGGTCTTAGGTATTTGATCGCAACAAGCCAGCTACTGCATCAAGAAAAAACAGAGAGCGTAAACTTAGCTGTTGGATCTCTTTTGCGCAATGAATTTATTAATGCTGTTGGAAATGTAGTTGCCCTTAACGAGCAAGGCTTGTATTCAAAAGATTTCGCCAATGAGTTAGACACCAAAAGAGATTACGGCGTAGGAAGTAATTTTTTCACTACAAGGCTAGCCAATAGCCGCAGTCAGGATATTGAATACCCCGGTCGCCCCGCTGCTTTACTTTTTCTTACACAAGAGCACGCTTCAATTTTACCCAATGTCAGTCAAACACTTTCTGACTCATACGGTATTGAAAGCGTTAAAACCGAATTGTGTATCTGGCTTTTAAGGAATGAAGATTTCAATGTAATCACAAAAACAGTTTCAAGTGATGATCTAACAAACCTAATCACAGAAAAATTAGACGAAAAATACACTCCAGAAATAGTCGCATCAATCTCCCCTACAGATACTGAATTACAAAACTTCATTTCTGGTATAAAAAATGATTTTTTTGTTGATGAAAAACCCGATTACTCAGATATTGCGATGATTTCTGAAGCAATATCTGTAGATCCTGTAGCGTTAGTAGCAAGGGTACTATCAAACGACCTATCTGACGACAATGATATCTTCAATATCGTTCAGAAATTACTTACGCGCGGCGCCAAAGGTATTTTGTTCACTGGCCCACCGGGAACCAGTAAAACATGGTACGCCCTGAAAGTTGCATTAAAAATTATTGTCGGGGATGAAAACAAGTTAGAAAGGGTTCAATTTCATCCTTCGTTCACTTATGAAGACTTTATTGAAGGATTGGTTTCAACGGGTTCCGCATCCGGCACTGACCCGATGTTCAAGCCAAAAGATAAGGTTTTTCTGAATTTATGCGAAAAAGCGCGTTCTGACACAGATAATCTTTACATATTAATCATTGATGAATTTAGCCGGGGCGATCCAAGTAAAATTTTTGGCGAATTACTGACATACATAGAACCCGATTATCGTGAAATCAATTTCAGATTGCCTTATTCTGAAAAGGTAATTTCGATACCGCAGAATATTGTCATATTTGCAACAATGAATCCTTATGACAAGTCTGTGGTTGACCTTGATTCAGCGATGGAGCGAAGGTTCGATGTTGTTGAGTTGCTTCCAAGCGTAGATATACTTCGCTCCCTTTTATTGGATTCAGGGGTTGATGGAGACACGATTGGAAAAATCATTAAATTCTTCAATACTGCAAATAAGCTTTCTCCTCATGGCTTCGGACATACTTACTTTAAAGGTGCCACAGAAGAAATTGATTTCATCCTATTGTGGAATCACAAGTTGAAATTCATTTTTGAAAAAATGTTTCGCTTTAAGGATGATGCTTATAAAGAAGTTCGTCAATCCTATGTAGATATTATAAGCGAAGCTAATAAAGATTCTATTGTATGAGGATAGAAAAAGCTGAAGAACGGCAAGAAATTGACATACCTATATCTGAAATAGTTCATGAAGGTGGAAAACTAAACATTTTACCAAACGTCAAGAACTACTTCAGCATCGACTATAAACCAAAGAACGATAAATTATCTCTAGTTGCTGGCGGTTTTATAGGTCTTATACCTATAAATAATGAACTTGCGATTCAAATAAAACCAAAATTTTCCATATCAAATTTGACTCGCATTGTTGCTGTCGCGGAAGACAACTTCAATACATTGAGCTTCTTTTCAAAGAAGTACCAGGAAAACGAAAACTTTAGTCCGGTTGTTTTCGAATTCATGGCTGAATGCCTTGCAAATGAATTACAAACACTTGAAGCAGAAGGTCTATTAAAAGACTATCTTCTGAAGAAAGAAGAGTCCCACAAGATACGTGGAAGAATTAACGTCAATGATTCTATAAAATCATTATGGTCACATGGCCATTTCAATAAAGCGTCTATAAGCTTTTTTGACTTCACTCCGGACAATCCATTCAATAGACTTATAAAGTTCACATTGAAATTTTGTATCGAAGAACTAAACCTTATAAATTCGCCAAAAAATAGCTTAAGACAGTCACTGATCGAATATTATTCAATATTTGACGCCGTATCATTGGATCATAGCTTACATTGCTTTGATGACGTGTTTAGTGCGATAGAAAGCGATAAAGTAACCGCTCTTAGAAAATATTATGTCAATATATGCGAGATTTGCCGCTTAATCGTCAATAGAACTGGCGTTAGCTTTGACGAAGACGGGGATGATATTGATCTGAATTCGTTTACCCTTGATATGGCAACTACTTTCGAAAAATATCTGTTGAATTCTATTAGAATTAATAGAGAAATTTTTCCAGAAAACACAGTAATTCTTGACGGAAACAAAGAGGGCAGAAAAAAATTATATAATCAACCAAGCATTGGAAAAGGTGACGCCAAGCCAGATATCATATTGAAAGCAGGTATAAATAATACTAAAATAATAGCAGATGCAAAATATAAAACTAAATCAAAAGATACCGACCGTTACCAGGTTATTTCTCACGCTTTAAGCTACAATGCAAAAATTGCTGTATTGATACTACCTAAAGAGGAAAATTATACTGGAAATAGACTAATAAAACTTGGGAGCGTAGGCATTGAACCTGAAATAAATGTTTACGAGTATTACTATGACTTGTCAAGTTATGATCTAATGAAAGAAGAGAGAAGGCTTTCTTACGAATTGTTAGACCTGTTTACTAAACATAGTGCCGCATTGGACGATGGCTAGACTCAATATCATAGGCAATGCAGTATGTAAACGTAATATCATTTTTCTTTAGCTCCTTTTAATATAAGTTCGGTATCTCTGCTCTTTATCCATTCGGTTATCAGCTTCGCAACTTCGTCGATCATTATTTTTGTTTTCCCAAATATGGCGCATTCCCAAATAGTAGCCACTCTCCAGCCTAATTCATGGAGATGTTTATTGTTTTTGGCATCTCTAGTCTGATTTTTAGATATTTTTTCTTCCCAGTACTCGACTCTGCTTTTTGGTTTATTGTGAGCTTGGCAACCATGTCCATGCCAAAAACATCCATTCACCATAATAACCGCCTTATATTTTGGAAGCACAATATCTGGGCATCCTGGTAAATTTTTAACATGCAACCTGTACCGAAAACCAAGTGCATGCAGCATTTTCCGTATGATCATTTCCGGCTTAGTGTCTTTACCCTTTATGCTAGCCATGATGCGGCTGCGAACTTCTGGACTGACTTTATCTGTCATATGCGATAACTGCGTTAAATATCCGCCACCAGTTTACTTAACCGCTCCTGCCCCGCATGCGTGTAAATCTGCGTCGTCGCGATGCTTTCATGACCCAACAGCGCCTGAATGTCCACCAATTGCACGTCCTTTTCCAAGAGCCGCGTGGCGTAAGTATGGCGGAGCTTATGCGGCGTGACCTTCTTTTCAATGC
>JACUUF010000220.1 GCA_014859465.1 Methyloprofundus sp. | reverse complement strand
TCAACGCCTGCGTCTTTGCGCATAATGTCTTGAATGGATTTGATAACACTTGAAATGGACATGGTTCTTCTTTTTTATAGATTTTTAAGTTAAGCGGTTTGGTCGTGATTATAAAGTAGTGCTTCAAGTTCAGTGATCGCTTGTTCGTATTGTTTGGGCGATCCGAAAGCTTTTTTGACAATTTCAAGTGGTAACCCCATTTCGCGAAATGGGGTTACTTTGAATACGTCTTTGGATTCGATTTCGCTAATGCCGGTATCGGCGTATTTATCGAGCAAGGCGTTGAGCACTTGCTGGGCGGTATCGGAATATTTGGTGAAGTAGTTGCGTTTTTTGACGTTCTCAGCGCGCTCTTTTCTTGTCAGCGGTGGTTGGTCAAACGCGACATGACAAATGAGGTCAAACGGGTCTAAATCCCGACTAACATCGTCTTCTAACGCTTGCCAAATCACGCCTTGAGCTTCAAGCTCATCAATCACGGCTTGTTTACGGTCCGCCGATTGCCACTTTTTGATGAATTCGTCCATCGAAGCGTATTGTTGTTGTACAGTTTTTTTGGTGTAGTCTTTAAAGGATTCAGTAACCAATTTGCCGTCGGCATCGTAATACTGAACGCGCTCGGCAAGTTTTTTAACCGTCACACCGGCGACATGGTATTTGATAAAAGGTTCCTTTTCACCTCCACCACCGAGTTCACCACCCGTATCCGTCCATTGATCATCCGAGTCTGAACCGTTTTGATATTCACCTGATGGGTCTTCGATGATTGGCCCATCTTCATTTTCGTTGTCAGTGGCATTGAACTCGTCGTCAAACTCAGGATTGTCTTCATCCATAATCACACCAGGCCTGGTGATCATGACCTTTTCAGGAATACCATCAAAGCGTTCATCCGCAAACAGTTCAGTGGCTTTTTTGAAGTCGAGAATGGTGAACCAAAGTTTGTTGTAACGATCATCAATACGCGTGCCGCGCCCGATGATTTGCTTGAATTTAGTCATGGATTGGATGTTTTGATCTAGCACCACTAACTTACATGTTTTGGCATCGACACCCGTGGTCATGAGTTCGGATGTGGTGGCAATAACCGGATAGGCTTTTTTGGGGTTAATAAAGTTATCGAGTTGGGCTTTGCCTAGCTCGTCATCGCCAGTGATTTTCATCACGTATTTTTCGTTTTTCTTGACCTGTTCAGGGTTGAGGTTAACTAGGGCGCGGCGCATACGTTCGGCGTGGTCTATGTCGTTACAAAACACGATAGTTTTGGCCATTGGATCGGTGCGTTTGAGGTAAGCGGAGATGGTTTCTGCAACCAGCTGGGTGCGTTCATCTATCACCAAATTGCGGTCGAAGTCTTTGGCGTTGTAGATGCGGTCGGGAATGACTTCGCCGTGCTTATCCACTTGGCCTTTGGTCGGTCGCCAACCGAGTGCATCGACATCTAAATCAACCCGCACTACTTTATAGGGCGCGAGAAAGCCATCTTCTATGCCTTCTTTAAGCGAGTAGCTATAAACCGGTTCGCCGAAGTAGTCGATATTCGACACTTCATCGGTTTCTTTTGGGGTAGCGGTGAGGCCAATTTGAGTGGCTGAATTGAAATACTCTAAAATCTCGCGCCAAGCGGAATCTTCCGCCGCACTGCCGCGATGACACTCATCGATCACAATCAGATCAAAGAAATCCCGAGATACCTGCTTGTACGCTTTTTGTGATTCCTCTGGCCCAGTGAGGGCTTGATATAGCCCTAGGTGAATTTCATAGGCAGGATCAACCGTGCGTTTTTCAATTTTGGTCATGGCGGTATCAAACGGTTGAAAATCATTGATACGAGTTTGATCAACCAGGACGTTGCGATCCGCTAAAAACAAAATCCGTTTTTTGGTTTTCGATTTCCATAAACGCCAAATGATTTGAAACGCGGTATAGGTCTTGCCGGTACCGGTTGCCATCACTAATAAAATACGGTTTTGACCTGCAGAGATAGCTTCGATAGTTTTATTGATAGCTTGTAGTTGATAGTAACGCGGCGATTTGCCTGAACCGTCATCATGATAAGGTTGAGTTATGATCGGCAGCTGTGCGTCGGTGTAGCCTTTCCAGGCGCAATACTTTTGCCATAAAATTTCTGGAGAAGGGAACTCTTCAAGAGAGGTTTCGGTTTCGATCGGGCCGCTTAATGCCGTTTTATCATGAAAAATAAAGCCATCACCATTGGTGGCAAACGCAAACGGAACGTCCAGCAGGCCAGCATAATCAAGCGCTTGTTGCATACCTTTACCGATTTCGTGTTTATTGGCTTTGGCTTCGATGACGGCTAATGGAAGGTTAGGCTTGTAATACAGAACGATGTCGGCTGACTTAACCGTTTTACGCGCCGCAACTTGACCTCGCACCACCACCTTACCATCACGCAGTTTCACTTCTTGGCGAATTTGCGTCAGGTTATCCCAGCCGTTTTGAATCACCGCAGGTAATATGAATTTGGTGATGATGTCGGTTTCGGTTAAAAACCCTTTATTTGACCCTGCCTGCACCATAAAGCGCCAATCCTAGAAAATCTGTTAGTAAAAACCTCCATTCTACAACGATTTTTTAAAAGGTCTAGCATTATGCCTTTTTCCCCTTACAGCATGCCTCGATTAAAAACAGAGCTTTCAACACATTCTTTGAGAAGTTATAAAACGTGGTTATCGGACTTAAATTAAAGCCATATTTCTTATCAAATGCTTTCCTGTCTGCTTTATGCATCTTTACTGATGGAGGAAGGTGTTCGCTTTCTTAAATTTTCACGATGTTTTTTGATTTGCTGAGTTACTGTTAAATCGTTTTCCAGCATTTTATTAACGAACCCATCTAAATAAATGACTTGTTCAACTTTTTGCTGGCGAGTGTAGGCGTTTTGGATTTTCCGATCTTCTAGCGACTTATAGTGACGCTTGGCTTCACCCTGCCAAACTTTTTGTAAATCTTTTCGCTGCTGGCGAACACCGGAAAAACCCGGCATAACGGATAGATGTTTCAGTAAATCTTGAGCGGCACCGGAGTGATGTGAACGCAGGGTTATCCTGATAAGGGAGGCATAGTAGTGATAGGCGTCGGTTGTCAGTGACCAAGTAAACGAGGGCCTCCCTAGTGAGGAAGGCTTTTGAATCAGTTGATAATCGCCGTAAATCAGACGGGATTTGCGCGCACGTAAATCGTGTAAATATTCTAGCGCATGGGCTAAATGCTGGCCTTGTGTGACCATCAGCACCCAGAAAAATACGGTTTTATCGGTCGGGTGGGCATAAACGAAGAACTTTGCGCTGGCGTCGCCTTTGCGCTTTTTTCGATACACCTGCTGGCGGGTTTCATTGACTTGATAGGCTTTTTCAAACTTCTTGACCAGGCCTGGTAGTTTGATGGCGGGGCAGGTGCCGGTGGTGTAATACACATAACCGCTGCTGGCGGCTTTTTGAATTTGTTGCATAAACGATAGTCGTGTGAGCAATAGCATAGTAACAATCCTTTTGAGTCACGAAAAAATGAAAAACCACCCCGCAATGGGGTGGCCTTAAGCCAATCATTTGATTGGTCTGGGTTACTCAAAAGCCTGCCAAGGCTGCTTGTTGCTCGATATGGCGTTTTTTCAGATGCGCCGCCATCCTCATTTACCTCCTTTTGATGATTTAAAGTTGCGCCGGTGCCACCCGGCTTGCCGTCCACTTTTACACACTTCAAACTGGGCACTCACGGTATCTTGCAACCCGCCCAGCTTTGCTTGCCCTCGCCTTTAAGATGTTTACCTACTAAGTAAACTCAGGTCATCGCTTCGCCTGTATCACGATATAAAAACGGTTTTATCATGCCGTTACCCCTAATGCCTTGCGGCAACCCTACTCAGCCAGTCTCCCACGCTTTTACCTTTGGAAAAGTGCCACCTTTTCCGGCAGTCAGCGCTTCCCAAGTTAGTTTTACGATTCAATCAACACGCCACCGTGCTCATTAACTGTCATATTCCTACCATACGGCTCCACGATGTTTAATCGCTTTCAGGTCGCTGATGTTCCAAGTGCATACCCTACTGAACAGTTAATATCATCACACTACAAGCTTCCATTCTCTTGAATGACAATGGCTTGTTGATCTGGTCAATGCACGTTTCGCCCGTGCAATTAGAGGCTTAAGCTATCCAGCGATCTGGGAACTTTTCCCAGTACCAACTACTCAAGGTGCTTTCCCCGTAGCCCTCCATGCTTTCACATGGCTCAGCAGCCCACCTCTGACCACGCGTCATACGCCTTCTTTTTCTTTCGGCTTATCCCGCGTACGGATTCACTGAATTAACAGCTTACCGCTTACTCGTAAAACAGGGTTGATATAGTCACCTATATGCCCGTGTCCTTGTCGCCCAACACCTGCCAGTTGATTGGGTAGAAGATGGCATTGCAGCCATCAGCCCCCGTCGTAGCGCAGCGAGCCCTTCTAAAGGCACTGCGCTTCAGCAAGTCGCAAGCAGATTGGCAGTCTGTTGCGTGAAGTGTCATCGAAGTGGTTGGCGGCCACTTCGACTTAAAAAAATGGAAGTGGCGGACAATCATCGAGGCAAATCAGCTAAACCCACAGGTCTACCCACTGAGTAAAGGTGGATGCAAAAATTGGCGAAAAAATTAACCGCCCCTCTAGCATCCACTGCAAGTAAAAAAGCCCAAGCAGGGAGAAAAGCACCAGCTTCGCCGCAAGGGATAGCCCTTCGCTACCCCTTGAACCCCGCCCGCCCGGAACATCTATCTATACCGTGCTCATTTTTCATTTTGTGCTGCTCTGAAAAGTCTAATTAATTTATTCCGTAACGCTTGTTTTTACCTAATTGCGAAAACCTTTCCCTGTCGAGGAAAGTATTTTTAAAACATGAATTTTTTACCGCCCCTTTTGAAAACCGGTTGTCGTTAAAAAGGGAGAAATAAACGATGGATGAGTTATTGACTGAAGCATCCGACTGGTTAGCTAATGCGAACGTGATTGCAGATTTTATCGGGTTGATTTTCTTGCTGCGAAAATTGATTCGGTGGTTAGTGCTGAAATTGTGTTAAGTGACAACCGGGTCGTTAGCACCCGGTTTTATTGGACAACTACTAATTTAAACCCGCTATAGCGGTTTTAGGTATCAGTCGAAAATTAATCGGTACGTAGGGGATTTTGGTTGAACGAATATCCAAAATTGTCCATACCCCTTGCTCGCAGTTCAAATCCACTTCGGTAGCCCAGCGTGGATAACCGTAGTTTTCGTGAACATCTATCCCACTGGTATAGGTGATAATAAAATCGTCTATATTCAGCTTAAAGCCTTCAAACTGTTGCTCTAGGGTTTGAATCACTTCGGTCAGGTGGTTATAGTTTTTTAACACATGCCGCCATCCTCGAATCGCCTTACAGAT
>JACUUF010000219.1 GCA_014859465.1 Methyloprofundus sp. | reverse complement strand
GAACCTGAATCGGCATCGATTCTAAATGCGGTCTATATCCTCAAAAATATACTACAACGTGGTAAGCCTACCTTGGCATCGCGCAGGTTAAGGAACGCCTTCGGCTATAATGAAAGCGAAGGCCCAACCGCTTTGATTTCACAAAAGCCCCTGACCTGGCACCGATTGATTCGCGGAGATATCAAAACCGAGCAATATCCGGCCAAGCGATTTTTTAACGAGCTTATTCCAAAGTATTTCGGGGAATATGTGTTTATTAAGCAGCTTACAATACCCGAGGTACAAATATTTGACATGACGCAGGTCTATGTCGATCGGTTCAATAACCGACAGGTCGATTTTTACATTCCGCAAGTGGGACTTATTATCGAAATCGATGGCTTGCAACATCGAGACTCGAACGAAATCGATGAAGGTCGCGATGCATTTACCCGCACCTTTGGTCTAGAAACGAAACGCTTTACGACCGAAGAAATAGCTAGTGAGAATCAGTCATTTCGAGATAAAATCACAAATATCCTCAACCGCATCCAGCACGTCGACACGCTCGAAAAGCAGGGAATACTAAACCCGCCCAACGGACTGTGTCTGTATCACTATAAAGCAGCATTTAGTGAGGGGATCGAGCAAAGTAATGCGAATGTTCGATTGACCGCAGCGATTCGATTCCAGTTGCTGCTTTTAGATCTAATCGAAAGTGGCGACATTCGGCTCGGAGAACCCGCCCACATTTATCTTGTCAATCAAGACAAGATCGATTTCGCGAACGAGGCTGTTTATGATCTGAGTGTATATTTTAAGGAGTTGATGATACTGCTTGGCATTGAAGATCGTGCTCTAAATGTCCAAGTCACCGATGTCGATGAAGCGCAAGCTGTTCTCGCCGGACAAGGTATTAAAGTCGACTTCAGCATATTTGAGCGATTTGATGATCGCTTCCAAACCCAACCCGACACTATTTTCGCGCGCACTCACTATTTCGATTTCTATCGTTCTTTTTCAGGCGGCGATGTTAACCAAATTGAGTGCTTTTCTCTGGAGGACTACGATTACTTCGAAATCGCGTGCACTCAACCCATCACCTATCACCTAGATTTGAGTCCGGATAGCAGGCAACGCGATGCACTGCGTTTCTTCTTGAGCAACATCTTCCTGCCATGGCTTGATGATGTGGACTTTAGGGAGGGTCAGATTGGGATTATCGGATCAGCCTTGGCGCGAAAAGGAACAATTGGTTTGCTGCCAACCGGATCTGGTAAATCTATTTGCTATCAGTTATCTGCCATTCTTCAGCCAGCCGTCAGCTTCGTGGTGTGCCCGATCAAGAGTCTAATGTATGACCAAAAGGCAGATCTTGATGCTATTGGGTTTACGCGCTGCAGCTATATCACCAGCGACCTAAAACCCGACCAAAAAGCAAAGGTACAAAATAACTATGGGCGCGGGAAGTACTTTTTTGTCTTTATTTCTCCAGAGCGCTTCCAAACCCGCAAATTTAGAAATGAAATGCGTGCGATCGGCCTGGATCGTTCGTTCGCTTATGCCGTCATTGACGAAGCACATTGTTTGTCGGAGTGGGGCCACGACTTTCGGACGTCTTACCTGAACTTATCCAACGCCATTAATCGCCTCGCGCCAGATGCGCGATACCTCGGCTTAACTGCCACTGCTTCAGTGAATGTGCTTAAAGACATACAAACCGAGTTTGGCGTTCCCGATGAAAACGTTCGCACCCCGTTGGATTTTAGCCGAGATGAGCTGACATTTCATGTGCTAGATGACAATGGAAGAAAGCGAGATAAGGTTGTTTCATTGGTCAGAGAAATGGAGACGAAGTGGAATGCTCATGCGAATGCCAAAGCAGGCATTATTTTTACACCGACGGTTAATGGCGATAAAGGATGCTTCAGTCTGGCCGGGCTACTCTCGCAAAAACTTTCTATGGAGGTGCACTATTTTTCTGGCTCTCCGCCCCAAAAAGACAGAATGCATGGAGACGCGTTCGAGGCCTACAAGCAAAGCGTTCAGAGAGGCTTTAAAGCCAATAAGTATCGATTATTGACTGCCACCAAAGCTTTTGGTATGGGTGTAAATAAAGGGAACATAGCCTACACCATTCATTTCGGAATTCCCGGATCAATGGAAGCCCTCTATCAGGAAGCTGGGAGAGCCGGGCGTGACAAAATACTCTTCAAAGACCAGCCAGCCGACTGCTTTGTGCTGCTGACCAAGGAAAAGAATACAGAGGCACTAGACAAGATTTGGGATGCTTCGGCCAAGGTAAGCGACTTGAAGACACACCTCGATAAGCTCAGTCGTGAAAGTGACATCAATACAAATCTTTGGCTGATGACCAACAGCCTAGATACGATCAACGATGAGTATAAACTGATCGCTAAAATACACGCCTATCTGGAGCAACACTGCGACACGCAAACCTTAACCCTGTCAGCATCACAGTTCGGGTCAGACAAGTTACGATTTGAACGTGCTATCTACCGTTTATCTCAACTTGGTATTATCTCTGACTGGGTGGTTGAGGATTTCTTCAAAGGCATACTAGAAGTCGAGTTTAGCTGCACCACTGAGCTTCAGCTACGCAACAACATCGAAGCCACAATTCGTAAATATGAGCCCACATTTTCTTTGAGCGATCTGCTGTCTTCTACGAGTGAATTTTACGAGGTTCTCAATGAGCGCTTAAAGAAAGGGATTCTAAATCAGACTCAATACATGTTTTTGGTACTATTGGTCTGGTCTTACGATCATTTTGTCTACAACCGCAGGCAATCACTAAAAACCGTTTATGAAACATGTGGCGATCTGGCAGCAGGCTTCATTAGCGAGCACGAGTTCAAGTTGCGACTGGAAGGTTACTTTAAGTTCAACAACTCAACGCTCTTGCTGCATTCGCTGGCAGAAAATGCGTCCGACATCAGGCAATGGATGAGTGTGTTCTTCGAGGAGAAAGGTAAGAACTATCCGCCAGAAATCGTTAGCCCTCGCCAGCTCATCACGCTAAAAGAGCAATTGTCACGCTTTCTCGAGTCATATAAGGACAACGTCTGCCTTAATTACATCAGTGGCATTATGCGGTTGGCTTCTAATCAGTTCGACGATGCAGATGGCGAACGTCGCATGTCTAGAGCGCTTGACCAATTGGCCAATCATCCATTTGAGGACATTCAGCATCTGGTTGGTGAAACACTCAAACTGAAGCCATTAATGTCAGTCGAAAGCCAATGCCGATTTGCACGATTGCTCCATGAAAAATTTCCCGAACAACGCATTCTTGAGCAAATTAACGCTGGCTTTGAAGACCCCTATACTTACCGAAAACTATTGGAGCCGCTGCTCTTGCGGCTCTATAATGTCACGACTGCTTACAAAGGAATAATCTGGTGAAAGAGATCCTAAAATTAAACAAAATAGTCAGTTCGCTTGAAGATCAAGCCAAGCAAGTCACGGAATTTAATGGCTTGCTAACGTCAATTAATGAAGTTCGCGTACAACTTGATTCCAACAAGGCCCAATTATACGAGGCAACCAAAGCTCATGAGCGGTTAATCAAGGATAATCGTGATAATTCGAAACAATTAGAAAATAAAATCACTGGTTTCGAGAAGCAGTTAGATGCCATTGTACGCGAGCAATTATCCACTTCTGAACGCATTGGCGCGCTAGACATATTGTCTCCTAAAGACTTCTCAAAAGGTTTAAGGGCAAGCGATAAGACCATTATCGAGCATCTATCGAGGCTATATCAGCGGATTGAGACGATTGAAAAATCGCAACAAATGGTGCGTCGGAACTCATATTTTCTTTTATTGCTTTATACATTATCGATGCTTGGTGTCTTTTATTTATTGGTTTCGAGTTAATGATAATTTGCAGTTATGCTACGATTATCCGCCAGCCAACACAACATTTGAATGTTAGATGAGTAGGCAAACTTGCACATCTATGATGCAATTGAAAAAAGATTTTTTATCTTATCAACTCGACTCACTACAGGCTACAAAAGCTAATTTCAGTTTTATGGATGAATCGCCACTAAATAAGAGTTCAGTTATTCGCTACACTTCATGGCTGGCCTAATGACAGGGTTGGTGTCGCATTCTCAAGAAACAAGGGCCATATTAACCTATTGAAATGTCTAGTGTGAACGGATCAACCATGTATCCATATTATTTTTTATCACATTCATTTCTCACGCTTTGGATGCTCTACTTCATCCTGCCTCTCGTTATATCTTTTCATAAATAAATTAAAAAAAATCCCTACAACAATAGCTCCTACTGATGACACCACGAACAATGCCAACCCTTCGCTCATCAGACCTTCTCCTTATTATCAATAATGTTTACGTTCCACTTATCAAGCCGGATTAGACGCCATGCTTGGTCATACGGCATAATATGTTCATGTTTACTTTTCCAGTGCGCATCAATGCCAGCCCACCCTTTACCTGTGAATTGATGTCCGCATTCTGGACATACTTTTCCGGAGCATGTGTTGATGACTGATTTTCTTTCTACACGATTATGTAAGTGTGTATTAACTGCATCAGAACTCGCCATTCTATGTAAAGTGAAGTAAGGTGACCATTCTATCGCAAACTTTTCAATACGTTTTTTAATTTCTTCGCCAGGATTGATTATAAAGAACGTCCGCGGACTGTATGGTTGCCAGTAAAAAGCCAGCGCATTTTTCCCTAGCTTGGATAGCCAATATTGAATCTCCATGGCATGTCCTCCCTTGAACCGAGTATTGTGATGGTAAGCGATTAATGTCTTATTATCTGCTAGAGACAGCACCTCCTGTAGAGGGGCGCGCTTCCAGTGTTTTTTTTCGGAAGGATTGAATCGTTCGTCCAAGCAAATTCCATTATCCGGATCGGTAAATACAATCTCACTATCACTCAGGGTTAAGCGCGCTGATTTAAACCACTTACTTCTACTATCAACCCGTTCACTTGGTGTTCCGGTGAATATTAGCGGTGAATTATAATATGTGGCATGCGGCAGTATATTTGATTTTTCAATATCATTTAGACTGCGATTGTTATGGGAAACGATATTTTTCAATGTATCAAATAGCTTTGAATCCAACCCTCACCATTTTTTTGGCATAGACAGGTATGAGATATGCTGTCCATCGCTGTTGTGATCTTCATCTGGATATAGATACCATGCTACCCCAAGCTTAAAACCGCGGGTTAGGTATCGTAGTAATCCATACTTGGCATAGTCGCCTATGTCTCCGGTATAACGGTGTTGCATGTTACAATTGCATCCTTGTTGTAAAACCAGGAAGGTATACACCTTGACGTTGTGCAATGACCATCAGTAGTTCTCGCTCCTTGTCGTCTGCGAATACGAAGTCCTCGCTGATGTTGTATGCTGCTTGAGCGACCTGTATTGCCCT
>JACUUF010000035.1 GCA_014859465.1 Methyloprofundus sp. | reverse complement strand
GGAGAAGGCTATGTTTGTGGTGCATGTGTGCTGTAGTGATGGATGACGTAGTGAATATACAAACAAAGCCCTCCCTATTTTTTGAGCCTATTTTGCTGAGGAGAATTAAAATAACATTTACAACTTTAGCCAGAAATTTAAGAAAAAACCAAACGGATGTAGAGCAAATATTATGGTTGCAATTAAGAAATAGGCGATTACTTAATTATAAATTTCGTCGGCAATTTCCTATAGTGCCTTATATTGTTGATTTTGTTTGCTTGGATTTAAAATTAATTATTGAGTTAGATGGATCTCAGCATAGTGAGCAAGTTGATGAAGAGCGTACTTTATTTCTTGGGCAACGAGGTTTTAGAGTCATGCGGTTTTGGAATAATGATTTGCTTAATAATTTAGAGGGTGTATTGGCGCAAATTAATTTGATTATTATTGAGCAAAAGAAGGTTTTATAGGGGGGGCTTGTTTTATGTTTAGCCCTCTCCTGATGGAGAGGGTTGGGTGAGGAGATCAATATAAGGTTCTTAGCTTTTACTTTGTTAGGCTAATGAGATCTGAAAAAAGGTTTTTAATCTTCCTTTAGCAAGGGCTAAGAGTAATAGATTGTAAAGGTAATATTTATAACTTATGAGTGAATCAAGTTTTTCTTTAGCAAGTTGGAAAAATCCTTCTAAGGATGATAATCAGCGGCATAATGAACGTACCGCGGTGTCTGGCTGGGATGCGACTTTATTTACCGAAGGAGTGATTGCTCTTAGTAGCGAGGTGGAGGATAGCTCAGCGAGCGGTGCGGGCTTGATGATGCCGAATGCGGTTATGCCGATTGATAAGGATGTTGAGCTTACTTTAACGATTAATACCGGACATAAACAATTTACCCGTAAAGCGATTGTGCGTTGGGTCGATACCAGTCGCGGTGAGGTGCGTTTTGGTGTGCAATATCTGGATCATGCGGGGTTAACGCCGGAAACGCATGAATTAGATATTTCCGCAGTTAGGATTGATCCCGCTTGTGCTTTAAGGATTCCGACGGGTATTGCTGTGCGTCGTAAGATTTTGCCATTTCTGGAGATGAATGGCGTGGTGCATGTCGCTTGTGCTGATATTAAGAATGTCACGGTGCTAAATAGTGTCGGGCGTATGTTGAAAGCGCCTATTTGTATTTGGCCGGTGGATGCTAAGGCTTTAGATAAGGTCTTGAAAGAGGTTTATGGCAATGAAGCCATTAAACCTGTTGCTTTGCCTGGTGCAAAAAAGCCGAAGGAAGAGGATAAAAGTAACCAGGCGGTTGATTTAGCGGAAGATTTACTTTATTCGGCGTTTGTTCGTCAGGCGTCAGATATTCATGTGGATCCGCATCATAAAGGCGCACGAATTCGTTTTCGAGTCGATGGTCAGTTGGAGGTTTACCAGGAAATTAAGGCGGATATTTATGTTGAATTGGCGAGTCGCTTAAAAGTTATTTCGGGTTTGGATATTGCGGAAAAACGCGCACCCCAAGATGGGCGCTTTACGCATAGTTTTGCCGGTGGAAGTTTGCGTGTTGATATACGAGCGGCGACGCTGCCGACTAAATATGGTGAGCGCATTACTATGCGTTTGTTGGGTGCGCAAAATGATACTTTGACTTTAGCGAAGCTGGGGTTTATTGCGCAGCATCAATATATGATTGAGCAATTTTTAAATCGTATTCAGGGCATGATGGTTTTAACCGGGCCTACAGGTAGTGGTAAGACAACGACTTTGTATGCGGCGATGACCAAGCTGTTGCGTGAGCGAGCAGTCAATATCATGACCGTAGAGGATCCGATTGAGTATGAGATCCCTGGTGCGGCGCAGTGTGAGGTTGATTCTAATTCGGATAAGGTCAGCTTTAATTCCGCTTTGCGTAGTATTTTACGTCACGATCCAGATGTGGTGATGGTCGGTGAGATTCGTGATAAGGAGACCGCAGATATTGCTATTAAAGCGGCGTTAACGGGGCATATGGTGTTAAGTACATTGCATACCAATTCGGCGATTGCGACGATTACTCGTTTGATTGATATGGGGGTGGCGCCTTATTTGGTCGCTGCCGCTTTACGGGTGATTATTGCACAGCGTTTATTGCGCCGTTTGTGTGCGTATTGCCGTATTTCTCGGCCAATGCTCGAGATTGAGGCGATAATGCTAGGGCGAGCAGATTTGGTTGGAACTTTGATTTATGAGCCGGTCGGGTGTGTGTATTGTGCTAATCGTGGTTATAAAGGGCGGATTGGCTTGTATGAGTTGTTGGAGTTACGTACCGAATGGGCTAAGGCGGTTGCCGATGGCGCTAGCGAATCAGAGTTGCTGGCTATGATGAAAGCCGAGGGTATTGGTACTTTGTTGGATGATGGTGTGAGTAAGTTGTTGGCAGGGGATACCTCGTATGCAGAGGTGTTGCAGATTGCTTCCTCGTGGTGATGCTTTGATTTTGGCTGTTGTTTTATGTTTAGCCTTCCCTTCTGCTCCTTTTGCCGAGGGCTATGTTTGTTTTTCGTTGCCAAACTCCGTTTGGGAACGCGTGTTTAGAAGCTCTGCTTGGTGTGTTGTGTTGCTCATAGCGGGAGCTATGGATGTATGTATTCCCAAGCGGGAGCTTAGGAACAAGAGGAATCGGATCCTGTCGGATTTGTCCTTTTGGCGATGGCTATTACGCTTTTTTTGTTTTACGCCCTTGCTTCTCTTTTCGTAGAATAATAAGAGGTATCAATGACAATCTTTAGCTACACCGCTCGAGATCGTAGTGGCCAGCAGATCAGTGATGTGGTAAATGGCACGTCGCGTGATGCGGCGATTATGAGCTTACGTGGTGAGGGCTTGTTGGTTTTACAGATCAATGAGCTAAAGCAGCAAACCGATGAGAAGTCGTATAGTTTAAATCCATTGGACTATCGTTCGATTAGGTCACAGGATATTGAAAATGCCTTTCATCAGATTGCGGTGATGTTGCGTAGTGGTGTGAGTTTGTTGGCGGCAGTGGAGTTGACGCGTAAACATGCACGCATTGGTACGCGTAAGGTTTGGGCGCGGATTGCGGAGCGTATTCAACAGGGCGGGGCTTTAAAGGATGCTTTAATTGAACAAAAGGTATTTTCAAATTTAACGGTGCAATTGGTTGCGGTGGGTGAGCAAACCGGACATTTGGGTACGGTTATGGATCAGGCGGCGAAAGAAATGGCTTCGACCCGGCGCTTGAAAAAGCAAATTACTTCAGCACTAAAATATCCAGCTTTTACTTTGCTGTTTGCGATTGGTTTGGTGGTCTTTATGCTGACCAGTATTGTGCCGGAGATTAAGAAACTGTTGTTGATTATGGGTAAACCGATGCCGCCAATTACGCAGGCATTAATCGATGTTTCCGATTGGTTTGTTGAGAATGCGGCTTTTATGGGTATTTCTGCACTGGTGTTCGTTGTGGTTTTTACGGTTTTGTACAACTGGCCACCGACACGTTGGTGGATTGATCGTTTTTCTTTGCGCTTGCCTTTGATTGGTCATGTTTTACGTTTGTCGGGCACGGTGCTGTTTTGTCGCGCGATGGGCTTGCTCTTAAGTAGCGGTGTGTTGATTGTTGATGCTTTGAAGACTATGGAAGCTTTGCACGGCAATAAATTTATGGCGAGTCATGTGGCCTTTGCGCATAGCCGGGTTTTGCAGGGCTCTTCTTTAGCTGAACCTTTGGTGGAAAAATCGCGTTATATGGACTTAGTCTTGCAAATGATTCGCGTAGGCGAAAACTCAGGCACTTTGGATGATATTTTAAGGGAAATGACGGAATATCATGATGAGTTGTTAGAACAGGCGATTGCGAAATTAACCGGCATGATTGCGCCGATGATGACGATATTTGTCGGTGGCATTATTGGTTTTGTTTATGCGGCTTTTTTGGTGGCGATGTTTTCCGCGGCTGGTGGGAGCCCTTCATGAGGTGGTTGGTTTTTTTGTTATTGGGTTTTTGTTCGCTGGCTTTTGCCGAGCATGAACAAGAGCGCGCACTAGATAATCAGGTTTACAGCAAAAATAGTGCTTTGACAGTTGATAATCTTAATAAAGCGGCTGAATTTTTGCGTGACCCTACGGCGATGAGTGGTAATTTTAGGCAGGCTCTGCGTGGTTTGTCGGAAAATGATGCGCCAGCGCCAAGTAGTGGCACAGTAACTGCGAAAACTCCGGATTTAGGGCTTCCTGATATAGCAATGGTGGGTAAGGTTTTTAGTGAGAATAAGCCGGCAACAGTGGTGTTTAAGGTGAACGGAAAATATCACCATTTTCAAGAGGGTGATCAAATAACGCAGGTGATTGATCATCAATTGGTCACCTTTCATGTACAGGAAATCAAAAAGCAGGGTGTACGCTTATTGGTTATGCCTTTTAATAAAATTTTAATTTTTAATTAAGTTATGTGGTCTATGTCCCGTTTGCGTTGTGTGTTTTTGGTTTTGTGTTTAGCTGTCTCTGGTTCGGTATGGCCGGCTAAAAAAGTCACTAATACGATTTCTGAGTTGGATTTTCAGGATATTACTGTAGGTGATGCGCTACGGATTTTATCTAAACAGTCAGACTTGAATATTATTTCCTCTAAGGCCGCAGCGAAAATTCAGATGACTATGTTTTTGCGCAATATTAAGCCAATGGATGTGTTAGAGGCGATGGCGAAAACGTATAACCTTTGGTATCAGGAAGATAAACAATCTAAGGTGATTCGTATTTATACAGTAAAGGAATTTCGTTTAGGTAAGGTTGATTATCGCAATGAGAAAACCGAGATTTTCACTTTCAAGCATCAACGTACTTCTTTGGATTTTGCTTATATGATTCGTGATTTATTCGGTTATGAGCGGGTGATGTTAAGTCAAGGCGCTGATGAAAATGATGTGATGAATGATTTGAATGATCGTATGAGGCGTTTCGATATTATTGCTAATAAAACCACTTTTAGTGAGTCTAGTAATGGCGGTTCAAATGGTGGTGGTGGTAACAACAATAACAATAATAACGGTAGTAGCAATAATAACGGCAATAACAATAATGGCGGCGGCGGCGGCAATAACAATAACAATAACAATCGCAATGCTAGCGGCAATAATAATTCGAGAAGAGGAAATAATAATCAAAATGGCCAAAATGGCCAAAATGGCCAAAATGGCCAGATGACGTTGCAAGGTAACCAGGCATTAGATTTGAGTAAAGTACTTCCTGGCTCGGAAGCGCAGTCTTTGTTATCTGGTAGTTTTGGTCGTTCTGCTGGTGCTGTTGATGCTTTGATTGAGCATATATCGCCGATTTATGTCACTTTCGTGCGTAGGCAAAATCGAGTATTGGTCAGAACGCGTGATAAAGATGCGATGCAAGAAATTCAGGGGCTGTTTAAAAAATTAGATATTGATATGGCGACTTTGTTGTTGGAGGTGAAAGTCTTAAGTTTAAACTTGAGTGATGGTTATGAATCAAGCTTTGAGTTTAATATTAAATCAGGAAACACGCAGGTCACTCGAGGTGGGGATAGTTTTATTAATTCTGTGGCTAGCGCCAGTGAGCTTGTCGGTGCAGGTGTTGGTGATCCGGCTATGATTGCGGCTATAGTGAGTAAGAATTTTGATGCCAGATTACGTTTATTGGAAAATGAAGGTCGGGTAACTGAATTGGCTACGCCGATGTTAACTACGACGAATCAAGAAGTGAGTCGCATTTTTATTGGCGAAGAGCGTCCAATCACAACAGAAATAACCTGTGGGCAAGCAAATAATGCCAATGTGCAAGGGACAGGGACCATAGTATCTAACTGTACTTTAGAAGCGACAACGAATATTAGATCTATAGGTAAAACTTTATTATTAACACCGAATATTAATGCTGATGGCATAGTTGATATTCGGATATTAGTCGAGGATTCTTCGGTATGCCCGCTTTGCGGAACCATTCCATCAACTAATAGCTTAGGTCAATTGGTTAATAATAATGTTGATACCGTTAATACACAGACTTTTTCAGGCAATATTATTGCCAACAATGGCCAGATGATTGCTGTCGGTGGTTTGATTAATGAGCGCTCTTCAGATGTGGAGAAAAAAGTACCAATATTGGGTGATATTCCTTATTTGGGCTTTTTCTTTTCCGATATTCAAAAGGTGCGGCAACGAACTGAAATGGTGATTTTGATCCGTCCGTATGTAATGAGTAATAACAAAGAAGAGGTTGATGTGAATCAACGTTGGCTGGAGAAAAACAGTACTCATCCCAGTGCTGACAACTTAAATGATCTGGATATTTATAAAAACTCTCGACATTTAGATAAAGGGTTTGAGTTACAGCCGAATTATAAGGTGTATCCGGGGCAAGATAGTTTTGATGATTATCACCAGAAAGGTGATGCTGCAAAAGATGCAGTGCCTCCTAAAAGCTGAGCTTGACGGATGCTAAACAGGCGACTTATGTCGAGTTGAGCATAATATGTGGCAAAAGCGCTGGGTGCTGTACGAGGCGAGATGTCAGCCCGCAGATGGGTTGATAGTGGAAAGCCACTTACGCCTAGCTGCTTGAGCTGCGTAGGCATCGCCTTCCTAGATGTTAAGTTACGTTCCTTAGTTGGTATAGAGTCTGTGCTAAAGGTAAAAAATACAATAAATAACTTAATTGGCATTGGAATAATCAATAGCTACGCTGTATTATTAGAGCCTTGATTCTAAGTCTAGTGAAATGGTGCTATGCAACAGAGAAAAAGACCGCTTTCCCCTCATTTACAAGTTTATCATTTACCCTTAACCGCTGTGGTTTCTGTCACGCATCGTATGACCGGTGTCTTGTTGACTGCTGGCTTACTGCTATTTGTTGTTAGTTTGGCCATGATTCAATGCGGTGCGAGTAGCTTTAATGCTATGCAGGCATTTATTCAATTACCTTTGGTCGAACTTGCATTATGGCTCATGATTTACGCTTTATTTTTCCATTTATGTCATGGCATTCGACATTTATTTTGGGATGCAGGTGAGGGTTATGACAAGCTATTGATGAATTACTATATTATTTTAGAGTTGTTTGGCTCTGTCGCACTCACCGGCCTGAGCTTCTTATTTGTACGCATGGGAGGCTAATTATGAGCTACCAAACACCTTTAGCGAAAGCACGCGGCTTAGGTTCTGCCAAAAGCGGTACTAAACATTGGTGGCTACAGCGTGTTACTGCGGTCGCTTTAATTCCCTTATCTTTCTGGCTAATTCTTTTTGTTCAGCAGCTTTTTCATGCCTCTTACCCGGAAATAAAACAGTGGTTGGTCGCTCCGTTGAATTTCACTTTATTAATTGCTTGGGCTTTTGTTGGTTTTTATCATGCGGCTTTGGGTTTGCAAGTGGTCATTGAAGATTACTTGAGTCCTGAATGGTTAAAAATTGTCACCGTTTGGCTAGTTAAGTTGACGTTTATGGCGGCGGCGATTGCTGCGCTGGTTTTTGCTATCCGCATCGCTATTTCAGTAGGCTAAAAATGAAAGATAAATACAAAATTATTGAGCATGAATATGATGTTGTCGTGGTGGGTGCGGGCGGTGCGGGTTTGCGTGCTACTTTTGGGATGGCGGAAAAAGGCTTAAAAACGGCCTGTATTTCTAAAGTATTTCCGACCCGTAGTCATACTGTTGCGGCACAAGGCGGTATTAGTGCGGCGTTAGGTAATAATGGCGCAGATGATTGGCGCTGGCATATGTACGATACCGTCAAAGGTTCGGACTGGTTAGGCGATCAGGATGCGATTGAATATATGTGCCGTGAAGCGATCCCCGCAGTTTTGGAATTAGAGCATTATGGTGTGCCGTTTTCGCGTAATCCCGATGGCAAAATTTATCAGCGTGCTTTTGGCGGGATGACCACACATTATGGTGAGGGCACAGCGCAACGCACCTGTGCGGCAGCCGATGTTACGGGGCATGCGATTTTACATACCTTATACCAACAAGCATTAAAGCATGAGGCGGAGTTTTTTATTGAGTATGTAGTGCTGGATTTAATCATGGAAGAGGGTGCTTGCCGGGGCGTGCTCGCTTGGTGTTTGGAGGATGGCTCTTTGCATGCCTTTAAAGCGCATACTGTGGTTTTGGCTACGGGCGGTTATGGTCGTTGTTATTTTTCCAGTACTTCGGCGCATACTGTGACCGGTGATGGGAGTGCCATGGTTTTACGTGCGGGCTTGCCTTTACAGGATATGGAATTTATTCAATTCCATCCCACAGGCATTTATGGTGTGGGTTGTTTAATTACTGAAGGGGTGCGTGGCGAAGGTGGCTATTTAACCAACTCCGAAGGTGAGCGTTTTATGGAACGTTATGCGCCACATGCTAAAGATTTAGCGTCGCGTGATGTAGTGAGTCGAGCAATCACTTTGGAAGTGAATGCTGGTCGTGGTGTGGGCGAGAATAAAGATTGTGCTTTTTTACATCTTGAACATTTAGATGCTCAGCTTGTGCATGAGCGTTTGCCGGGAATCTCAGAAACCGCGCGGGTTTTTGCGGGTGTTGATGTCACTAAAGAGCCACTGCCAGTGATTCCTACCGTGCATTACAATATGGGCGGTATTCCGACTAACTATAAAGCGGAAGTAGTGACTTTAAAGGATGGTGATCCTGATGCTGTCGTTCCAGGATTAATGGCTATCGGCGAAGCTGCTTGTGTTTCGGTGCATGGCGCGAACCGTTTGGGGTCTAATTCTCTATTGGATATTGTCGTGTTTGGGCGTGCCGCTGCCATACGTTGTGCGCAATTAATCAAGCCCGGAACGGCACATAAACCTTTGCCAGAAGGCGCGTGTGATGCGGCTTTGGCGCGTTTTGAAAAAATTCGTAACGCGGCAGGGCGCTTAAGGGTTTCTGCAGTGCGTTTAAACATGCAACACACCATGCAAAATCATGCCGCCGTTTTTAGAACGGCTGATATTTTGGCAAAAGGCGAGCAGGAAATTGCGAAAGTACGTGGGTCATTTGCAGATATTAAAATAAGTGACCGTTCTTTAATCTGGAATACCGATTTAGTTGAAGCTTTAGAATTGGATAATTTATTGGCTTTATCTTTAGTGACGATGGCCGCGGCAGCGAATCGTACTGAAAGCCGCGGTGGGCACGCACGCGATGATTATCCGGAGAGAGATGATGCAAACTGGTTAAAGCATTCTTTATTATGGCTTGAGAATAATAAAGTGAAAATCGATTACCGTCCGGTGCATCTGTATACCTTAACGGATGATGTTGAGATGATTCCACCAAAAAAGAGGGTTTACTAATGGTCGAATTTACTTTGCCTAAAAATTCAAAAGTGCAGCAAGGTAAGCATTTTCCTGCTGCAACTGGGGCGACACGCATTAAACGCGTGGAAGTTTATCGTTGGGACCCCGATACCGATGAGAATCCTCGTATTGATAGTTATGACATTGATCTTGATCAATGCGGTGCTAAGGTTTTGGATTTAATTATCAAAATTAAAGATGAGCTTGATAGTAGCTTAACTTTTAGACGTTCTTGTCGCGAAGGTGTATGTGGCTCTTGTTCGATGAATGTCAATGGTAAAAATACCTTGGCCTGTATTAAGCCGATTGCCGATATTAAAGGCATGGTGAAAATATTTCCACTGCCACATATGGATGTCGTAAAAGACCTGGTTGCTGATATGAGCCATTTTTATGCGCAATACTCGTCGATCAAACCGTGGATAAAAACGCAAACGCCTGCACCTGCGGATAGTGAGCGTTTACAAAGTATCGAACAGCGTAAGCAATTAGATGGGCTGTATGAGTGCGTGCTGTGTGCCTGTTGCTCGACTAGCTGCCCGAGTTATTGGTGGAATAGTGAACGCTATTTAGGGCCGGCGGTATTATTACAAGCGTATCGCTGGATCAATGATAGCCGTGATGAAACTCTCGGTGAGCGTTTAGATGAATTGGAAGACCCGTTTAAACTGTATCGCTGTCATACCATTATGAATTGCACTGACACCTGCCCGAAGGGCTTAAATCCAGCCAAAGCTATTGGCGAAATTAAAAAACTGTTATTAATTAGGCAAGAAGGGTAAGCGTTGAATTTGCAGATCAAGCGCTTACGCTGGCAATGTCGGCGCGGCGCTAAGGAGTTGGATGCGGTTTTGTGTCTTTATCTTGATGAAAGTTACCCATTAGCGGGCAGTGCTGAGCAGTCTTTATTTGTACAATTGTTAGCTTTAGAGGATGATCAGTTGTTGGCTTATTTTTTTGCTAATGGCGAACCTAACACAGAAGGATTTAAACAACTTGTCGGCAAAATCCGAAGCACCCTTATGGATTGCAGTTAAGCAATCACGGTATTTGTTGATTTTAATTATCCTTACACATAGTGTCGCTATCATTTGCGTCTTGATGTTGTCGAGCGACTTTAGCTTGATGCTGTGCCTTTTAATATTTGTAGCCTGTAGTCTGTTTTTTCAGTTATATCGCTATAGACAAGGATTTTATCTGTTTATTTTACGACATAGCGCTGAATTTTCTTGGCAGTTGCTTGAGAAGGATAAGGTATTAGCCGCCGCTATTTTAGGTTCTAGCGTGGTCAGTGCATGGCTGATTATTTTACATGTACAGATTGATAACAAACGGCGCAGTTTATTGGTTTTCCAAGATGCTGTACCTGCGGAAATATACCGCCAGCTTAGGGTTACTTTAAAAATTACCTCGCTGACGGAGCATTGAATTTAGGCGGGTATCCTTATGCCCTCATTGAAAATTAGGATATAAGCACTATGCCATTTACTCAACTGATGCGATTGGAGATTTCTAAATTAAAGAATTTACCGCCTTTACCTGAGGAGAGTGGGCGTATTTTAACGGCACTTAATGATCCGGATATTGAGTTAGAAAAATTGGTAGATTTGTTATCAACATCACCGATTCTTGTCGGGCGATTGCTAGGCTTGGCGAATTCGGCTTATTTTGGTTACCCTGGCACAGTGACTAGCTTAAAAGTTGCCATTATTAATGTTTTAGGTCTGAAATTAGTTAAAAGCCTAAGTTTAAGTATTTTGCTTGGTACTGCGCTGGATAGTAGTCGTTGTGTTCATTTTGAATCAGAGCGGTTTTGGCTTAACGCTCTGTTAACGGCAATCAGTGCTCAAAAATTATCTATGCTATTAAAGCAGGAGTCTTTGGATCCCTCGCTGGCGTATACTTCAGGTATTTTGTTGCATATTGGATTGTTGGCGGCAGTACATACTTATCCTGAACAGATGGAGCAATTGTTACTGCTAGAGAAAAAAGACGAGTTCACGTTAGATGAGCTCATGGTACATGATTACGCGCTTGATCAATATCAGGTGGGCGGCTATTTATTAGAGCGCTGGCAGTTGCCTGTTATTTTACGCAATATTGTTAAGCACTATACCGATGCTAATTATCAGGGGGAGGCTTTACCGATGATTAGCTTATTAAAGTTGGCTAATGTTTTGGTGCGAATGGTGCGTCATAATGAAGAGCATGTATCCAGTGAATATATGACTTTAATGCGAACTTTCGAGATACAAGAAGCAGATATTTTAAGTATTAAAATAGAAATATCTGAAAAAATGGATGATTTGAGCGCATTAGTAAAAACGATGATAGGTAAATAAGCGCATGGGTTTTAAGGATGCGATCGATGTCGATACGCTTGATTTTCAGGATATACTTGTTGATTTATTGAATTCATTATCAGTAGTCAGAAGTTTATCTGAAATAGACAATCATCAGGATAATACCAGTGAAAAAGAGTTGGTGTTAAATGCATTGAATATCTTAATAAGTCATCAGGATATGGAGCGCTGCTCTTTTTTTATTAAAACTAAAGACGATTGTCTGGTTAATTTGACTGGCCTGAGTGCTGGCCAAGCATCGACTGGCGAAAATCAGGCGCATAAGCCATTGACCTTCAAAATGGGTGAAGGGATTATTGGTTTGGCTGCACAGCAGGGGCAATTACAGCATTGTACAAATTGTCATAATGATGCGCGCTTCGCTTCTGTGGACAAGGCGTTTTCCCCAGGCTCTATAATTAGTGTGCCGGTTATGGCTTTAGGTGAATTATTTGGCGTGTTAAATATCTCGCATCCTGAAGCGCATTATTTTTCTGGTTGGCATATCCGCTTATTGGAAATTTACAAAAATATGCTCGGTCAATTAATCAGCAATTTTCGTTTATTAAAAAAAATGGAATGGCAGATTGCCCAAAAAACTGAGCATTTAGAAAACGCTTTAGCAGAAGCGAGTGCCTTAAAAGCACGTTACGAAAGCTTATCAATGCAGGATAGTTTAACGGGTCTATATAATCGACGATTTTTTTATGCGCAAGTCACTCAGTCAGTTGCTAGAACAGCACGTAGTGGCGATACTCTGTGTCTATTACTGATAGACTTGGATTGTTTTAAGGCAATTAATGATAAGTTTGGTCATAATTTTGGTGATCAAGTTTTAATCGATGTGGCTAATGCCTTAAAAGCTGAAATGCGCGATTCAGATGTGGTTGCTCGTTTTGGTGGCGAAGAGTTTGTCGTGTTATTTTCTCATGCCAATTCTACTAATAGTTTGGTTTTTGCTGAAAGAATTCGTAAAGTAATTGCAGAGTTGCAATGGATAGTTAATCAGCAACAAGTCTCACTCAGTGCTAGCATAGGTATGTTTTGTGTGACGCAGCAGATATTGCAAGAGCAAGGTGAGGATATTGATAGCTTTATTCATTATGCTGATTTGGCCATGTATAAAGCGAAAAATTTGGGCAAGAATCAAGTGGTTGTATTTACTGAGGATTTATTGGCGTCATGATTTACTATCTCACTAAGATTTCTATAACAACGCTGTTAATTGTCATCATTTCTGAAATTTCTAAGAGAAGTTCATTTGTCGGTGCTGTATTCGCTTCTATTCCCTTGATTTCAGTATTGGCAATGCTCTGGCTTTATATTGATACTAAAGATATTAATAAGGTGGCCGCCCTTTCAAGCAGCATTTTTTGGTTAGTGCTGCCTTCTTTAGTATTATTTTTAGTTTTGCCTTTGCTCTTAAAATCGGGGCTAAATTTTTACATTAGCCTCGGTATATCGATAGCGCTTACAGCGCTATGTTATTGGTTTATGATCATCGTTTTAAATCATTATGGGATTAAATTATAAGCGTTACTCTATCGTTGCTTTTGTCCTGCGAGCAACATTTCTTTGGCATGCACTAAGGTCGATTTTGTTATATTCACTCCGCCTAACATGCGCGCGGTCTCTGCTATGCGCTGCTCAGTTGATAAGGTTTTAACTTGTGAGGTGGTCATAGTTGCATCACTGCTTTTATAAACAAATAAGTGCTGATGCGCTTGCGCTGCGACTTGTGGTAAATGGGTAACACATAAGACTTGCGCCTTATGCCCTAAGGTACGTAATTTCTGCCCGACAATTTCTGCAATACCGCCACCAATACCTGAATCTACTTCATCAAAGATCATTGTCGCGGCATTTTTGTCATGACTGGTAATGACCTGAATAGCTAAACTGATACGTGATAATTCACCGCCTGAAGCGACTTTAGCTAAAGGACGTAAGGGGAGGCCTTTATTGGCACTCACTAAAAATTCTATTTTGTCAGAGCCGTTGATTTTTGGTTGCTCAATCGGCTGAGGTGATACGTTAATGCTAAATTCACCCTGCGGCATGCCTAGCTCTTGAATCATTGTCGAAATAAGCACGGATAGTTTTTCTGCACTTATGCTGCGTTTTTGACTCAATGTTTTGGCAAGCGAAAAATACTGTTGCTGGTTCTGTTGAACAAGGTTGTTTAATTCATCTATACGCTCAGTGCTATTGCTTAAATTTTCTAAATCTTGGCTTAATTTCTCGGCAACTTGGGGCAGGTCATCGGGATTGACATGATGTTTACGTGACAGATTTTGGATAATGCTAATTTGATTATCTAATGCTTGCATGCGCTGTGGGTCAATTTCTTGGGATTCAAGAAAGCGGCGTAATTGCTGTGTGGCTTCGGCAATTTGAATTTGCGCCTCGATTAATAGCTTATTCGGCTCATCAAATTCACCGGCTAATGACGTTAAACCAGTTAATGCGCTAATGCTTTGATTAACCAAATGATTAGCGGATTGTTGCTCGTTTTCTGAGAGCAAATCAAGCTGGATTTGACCGATGTTTAGTATTTGTTCTAAGTTAGCTAGCTTAGTATGTTCTGCAGAAAGTGCCGCATAATCATAATTAACTAAATCTAGCTGCTCTAGTTCGTTGAGCTGATAACGTAATAAATCCTCTTGATTACTTTGATCCGTTGAGGCTTTTATTAAGGCTTCCAATTCATAATAATTAGCGCGCCATTGCAAATAAGCTTGATTAGTTTCTGCGAGTAAAGCGGTATTTTGCGCATAGTTATCGAGTAATTCCCGTTGTTCATCACTTTCTAATAAAGTGAGATGGGCATGTTGACCGTGAATTTCAACTAATTGGGAGCTAAGTAGTTTTAGCGCTTGTAGCGTTGTTGGGCTGCCATTGATATAGGCTTTTGAACGACCATCTTGACGAATGGTGCGACGAATTAAGCATTGATTATCAGCATCCAATTCATTTTCTTCTAGCCATGCTTGTGCCATGGGAGCATCACTTAAATCAAAGCTTAAATTGATTTCAGCCCGTTGACTGCCAGGGCGCACATAGCTCGCATCTGCTCTTTCACCTAAAGCGAGGCCTAAAGCAGTCAGTAGAATAGATTTACCCGCGCCTGTTTCACCGGTAAGTACCGATAAACCTTGTTCTAAATTTAGATCTAAAGATTCGACGATGGCAAGATCAGTAATATTAAGATTTTGTAACATAATTAGATAGGATAGCCACTGCTCCAGCTGAGTTTGTCACGTAAAGTGTGAAAAAAATCATGATTCTCCGGATGCAGTATGGTGATTGGATTAGGGTCTTTTTTGATCAGAATTGTATCACTGATTAATACATCGGGAATGGCTATATGATCGCAAGTGACTTGGGCGTTAATGACGTTGGTTTTGATGAAATTGATTTCAATTTCAGCATTATCATCAATCACAATAGGCCGGTTAGATAACGTATGGGGATTAAGGGGGACTAATAATAAAGCATTTAATGAAGGATGAATGATAGGTCCACCCGCAGAAAGTGCATAAGCAGTTGAACCGGTCGGTGTCGAAATAATTAACCCATCAGAACGCTGAGTATTAAGATAAACGCCATCAATCGTGGTTTGTAGTTCAATCATACTCGGCGTGACCCAGCGATGAATTACGACTTCATTGACCGCCGTCTCTTCGTGGATAATTTGCCTGTCACGAATAATTTTTGTACGTAATAAATAGCGTTTTTCTTTACGGAATCGACCTTGTAATATAGCGTGTAATTTGCTTAACAGCTCGTCGGGTGAAATATCCACCAGAAAACCCACGCGCCCAAGATTAACCCCGATAAGCGGAATATTATTGCCCGCTGCAATACGTGCGGCAGATAAAAAAGTGCCATCACCGCCGACGGCTATTAATACATCGCAATACTGAGCTAGCTTTTCTGCGAGAATGACGCGACCAGAAAAATCAGAGATTAAGGCAGCACTGGTAGAATCAATAATAATCTCGTAGTGTGGCTTTAAAAATTGATAGAGTTCATTCAAGGTCTCGGCAATGCTCGAACCGCTGGGTTTTCCTAAAATGCCAATGGTTTTAAATTCAGTTAACATGGTTGTCTGTTCTAAACGCAAATAAGCAGCAAATTATAGCTTATAATGAGCCATAAATTACTGGCTTGTGAAGGGTTTGATAAGAATGCTAAAAAAAATACTGTTACCCACCATTTTCATATTTCTAGCGTATGCTCTGTGGCTAAGCCCTGATTTTAATGAAATTGCAGCAGGCGTGGCTATTTTTCTTTTCGGTATGCTGTCTTTAGAGCAAGGTTTTCAGTCTTTTACCGGTGGTACTTTAGAGAATATTTTACGTGTCAGTACTGATAAATTATGGAAAAGTTTAAGTTTTGGTGTTGTTTCTACCTCTTTGATGCAATCGAGTTCTTTAGTCACTGTCATCACTATTTCATTTTTAAGTGTTGGAATATTAGACTTAGCAGCCGGAATTGGCATTATTTTCGGTGCTAATTTAGGCACAACGACGGGTGCATGGCTAATTGCCGGCTTTGGTTTAAAAGTAAATATCGCCGCTTATGCGATGCCTATGTTGGTATTTGGTATCTTGCTGGTGTTTCAAAAGAATAAAACTTTAAAAGGCTTAGGCGCTATTTTAGCGGGCATGGGCTTTTTATTTTTAGGTATCTCTTATATGAAGGAGGGCTTTGAAACCTTTCGGGAAACTATTGATTTAGCACAATATGCATTGACAGGACTAAAAGGTTTATTGATTTTTACCTTAATTGGTATTGCGGCAACGGTAGTTATGCAATCGAGTCATGCAACGATGGTCTTAATTATTACCGCTTTATCGGTACAGCAAATCACCTATGAAAATGCTTTAGCGCTCGCTATTGGTGCTAATGTGGGCACAACGATTACGGCGATTATTGGCGCTATGGGGGCAACTGTTGAGGGTAAACGTTTAGCCGGTGCACATTTATTGTTTAATATGATAACGGGATTGATTGCTTTGTTGTTGATTAATCAGTTTATGTATTTGGTTGATTTTATGGCCGAAGAGTTAAACATTGGCGCGACTGATTACACGCTTAAACTGGCTATTTTTCATAGTTTATTTAATTTGGCCGGTGTTGCTATTATGCTGCCTTTTATTAGCCGAATGGTGATTTTTCTGGAAAGAGTATTAAAGAGTGAAGGTATTAAAGTTGACCAGCCTAAATACTTAAATGACTCGGCTATGACATTTCCCGATACTTTGGTTCTTGCTGTGCGCCAAGAGACGGTACGGTTGTATCAACATGCCAGTCATATTATTTTAAAAACGATAGGGCTTTCTCCTAGTAGTATTTTTTCGGATCAAGATTTACAGCAACTTATTGTACAGAGTCGAAAAATTACGCCTTATGATGTTGATGCTGCCTATGATCGAGGCATAAAAGGGATTTATAGCGCGATTATCGCCTACATTAGTCAGGCAAGTTTTACTTGGGAAATGTTACAGTCAGGGAGTTTATATTGGTTGCGTGAAGCAAGTCGGCATATTGTTGAAGCGATTAAAGATGTTAAGCATTTACAGAAAAATTTATTGAAAATACGTTTTTCTAACAATTCTTTTGTTAAGGATGAATATGAGAAAATTCGCTATCAAATTGCTGATTTATTAAGACAGCTAGAGTTATGTCGTCTTAGGACTGAAACAGCCGATGAAGAGATGGGCTTATTATCATTTGATGTATTCAAAGTGAAACTAAAAGAACAAGATAGGCAAATGAATGCCACTATTGATGCTTTAATTAGGGAGCATAAAATCACGCCTGAACAAGGCACTTCATTAATCAATGACAGTGCCTATATGTATGCAATAAAAAAACATTTAGTGGCTATGGCAGAAACGGTTTTTGTTATACAACAGCAAAAAACAACGGAATCAGAGCGTGAGTTAGCGTTAGATGATAGTGAGTTAATTAAAGTGATGCACTCGGATAATTAATAAATTAATAAATTAATAGGAGAATCATCGTGAGCAAGAAAAAGTTACTAAAAAAGTTACAAGATTTTTTTGATGCTGACCAGCGTCAAAAAGAAAGACATGTGGATGATATAAAAAGGATATTGAAAAAATTAAAAGAAAAAGAAAGAAAATTACAAAAGGAGCTGGAGTTATGTGGCACTGGTGAGCAATGTGTCGCACTACAACAAGAATTGGATATTGTTTATGCGCAACGGATGAAGGGCGTTAAAATCGTAAAAGAAATTAAAGATAAAGATAAAGATGAAGATGAAGAGTAAGTTCACTTTTTTAAGATTAAGGAAATGATGCTCACGGAAGTTACTTTTGTCGAAACGGCATTTTTAAATAATCCAACAGTTTACGTAAGCATTAAAGTAACCTAAGATGCCGCTATGAATTTATTATTTTGCCGTTTTATTATCTTGTTTTTGCTGCTATTACAAGGCTTTACGCCCTTGGTACATGCGCATGTGCAGATAATAGATGACATGGCTAATGGCATTCATATTGATCAACTGAGTCGTGCCTGGGACGATACAGATACTGCATTATCATTAAGTGCTAGTGATTATGCAGGCACAGCAATTGATATGCATGCGGCTATTGCGCAAAAGAAACTGCTGTTAGATGGTGAGCTGGCAAATAGTCTTGTTTTCGCTGCCCAAGCTAAATTTACTCGTTTATTTGTTATTAATAACACATCGGCTTTCGCCGACGTGTTTATTGTTAAACCTCCTGTTAGTTTATCTGCTATTGCGCCTCGCGCGCCCCCTCTTTAGCTATTGCTGTGCCTGACAAAAAAGTTAAAACTTTTTTACGCCTGCTCAAGTTATTAACGTCTTATTCCTTAGTTTTGTTTGCTTAATAGTGCTTTTTACATAAAGCTCACTATTTAAGCTGTTAAGGTATTTGAATTTTTATCGAGCTAACCTCTTTTAAGCTGAGAATTTTTCGGCATTAATTTCTTTCATCGTCGTATTGTTTAAATTGTAGGGCTATATGGAAATCCACCAACTACCTCAATCACTGACTCGCTACGCATGGCTTTCTATTGCGGCAGCTATTGCCACAATCACTTTAAAAAGCTATGCCTATTGGCTCACCAATTCGGTCGGCTTATTATCTGATGCAATGGAGTCTATTATCAATTTAGTCGCGGCTATTATTGCTTTGATCGCTTTAAGTATGGCGGCCAAACCCGCTGATGATAAGCATGCTTTTGGGCATGAAAAAATTGAATTTTTTTCCAGCGGTGCAGAAGGCATTATGATTCTGTTAGCCGCTTTTAGTATTGCTGTTGCAGCATGGGAGCGCTTACAAAATCCTCAGGCAATTCAACAAATAGATATAGGTTTGAGTCTGGTCGTGTTTGCATCACTGATTAATCTCGTTGTAGCGCGCATTCTAATTGCTGCGGGAAAAAAACATCAGTCTATTACTTTGGAAGCTGATGGTAAGCATTTAATGACAGATGTGTGGACTACGGTGGGTATTGTTGTTGGTATTGGCGCTATTGCAGGCCTGCAATTTTTCGGTCATGCAGGGTGGGAAATTCTTGATCCAATTATCGCGATAATGGTGGCAATTAATATAGTTTGGGTTGGTATCGGCTTAATGCGGCGTACTTTTGCGGGCTTAATGGATGTCGCTTTAAGTTCGCAAGAGCAAAGTACAATCATTGCGATATTAGACGAGTTTCAGTTGACTCAAGGCATTAAATATCATGCTTTGCGTACTCGTTATGCGGGAGCTCAGCGTTTTATGTCGGTACATATCTTAGTGCCTGGGGATTGGACGGTGCAGCAAGGGCATGACTTATTGGAAATGATTGAAACAAAAATTAGTAATGAATTTACCAAAATTGATATAGATACCCATATTGAGCCTGTAGAAGATAGTGTTTCTTGGCAGCATACGCATTAAAAAACATTAGGAGAGTAATATGCAAAACAAAGTTTTAGTTTGGGATTTAACGTTACGTATTTTTCATTGCTTATTAGTTGCTGCTTTTTTTGTGGCTTACATTTCTGAAGATGACTGGTTAACAGTACATGTTTGGGCAGGGTATTTGGTCGCTGGATTACTGGTTTTCCGAGTGATATGGGGCTTTATCGGTAGTCAATATGCGCGTTTTGCCAGTTTTATTTGTCCAGTGAGTCAGTCTAAAGCTTATTTAATGGCGCTTGTTGAGCATAAAGCAAAGCGCTATCTCGGACATAACCCGGCGGGATCATTAATGATCGTATTATTGCTCATTAGCCTGTTGTTAATTGTATTGAGTGGCTTAGCGCTTTATGCTGCCGATCAGAATGCTGGGCCATTAGCTGGCATGATCAGTTCTACTTATGAACATTTTTGGAAAGAAGTGCATGAAATAGTGGTTAATTTTACTGTAGTGCTTATTGGGATTCATATTGCCGGAGTCATAGTGGAAAGTTGGGTGCATGGCGAAAATCTGGTTAGATCTATGTGCCATGGCTACAAAAATAGTGAACAACAAGATTAAACCGTATCATGGTATTTTGTTCTTAGCCTATAGTGCTGGTGAGATTTAATTTCTCCATTTACAAAATTTTCAATTTAACCTAGTATGGCTCTATGAATATAGTCTTGCGTCGATTTATTATAATGCTGCTGTTAGTGTTACAAGGGTTTTCACCTTTAGTGCATGCGCATGTGCATATAATAGACAGTAATAAGAGTGGCATTCATATTGATGAAATTAGCCGTGTTTGGCATAGTGCGGATCATAGCTTATCGTTGAGCAGTGTTGAGCATACTTGTGCGGCAATTGATATGCAGACAGCCATCCAGCGAAAGAAATTATTGTTAGCGGGTGAACTGTTAAATACTATTTTTGTTGACGCTAAGCTTAAATTTATTGATAAGCGGCTAGTCAATAAATTAATTGGCTTTTCGCCACCCATTTTTATTGTTAAACCTGCTATTAGTCTATCTGTTATTGCGCCCCGCGCACCCCCCATACTTTAATTCTCTTTAAGGTTACACACCTTATTCTACAAATAGCACATCTTAAAATTTATTTATACTTAGTTATATGGCTAAGTGTGCGCTGTATTTTTGTGCTTTTATGCTTTATTTTCCATTACAACAGCATTGCCTAATCTGATTTTTTTATGGCTAGGTTGAGTGGATTCTAGGTCATGTTAAATTAATAAAAGCGCTGTTATTTTCTTTTTTATTAGGACTAAAAATGTTCGTTAAACCCTTAATGTATGCGCTGTTATGGATTGGCCTGCTTGGCTTTTCTGGCGCACAGGCTGAAGAGGAGCATATTGTTGATCATGTGGATTTAATTGCCCTTGATGCTCAATTGAGCTTGTCTGATTTAATTAATCAAACTTTAGAAAAATATCCCGATTATGCTTTGATTGCGGCAATGCACCAAGAAACTGATGCTTTACAAGCGCGTGGTAGTAGCTGGATTTCTGGGGCGCCACAGTTTCAGGGCTATTATAAAGATGACTTTGCTGGTACGGGTATGGGAGCTTATGAGTTTGATGGCACAATTCAAGTTCCTGTTTGGAATTGGGGACAGCGCGATGCAGGCTTGCAGTTAGCAGAGCAAGCAGGTCAAAGTGCAGCACATCAAGCGAAAGCAATTAAATTAAAAGTTGCTGGCTTGGTGCGTGAAGTCTTGTGGTTATTAAAGTTAGAAGATTTGCGTTATGAACTGGCGAAAAAAGAATTTTCTTTAGCTGAGCAGTTAATGCAGACAGTACAGCGCCGTGTTGAACTAGGTGATTTACCTCGCTCAGATTTTTTATTAGCGCAAAGCGAATCTTTACAGAAAAAAGTAGCGTTGATTCATCAGGAAGCTGCGGTCATGCATGCGCGCAAGCGTTATTATTTTTTAACGCAGACTCATAAAATGCCGGAGCAAATTAATGAGGCGCAAAGTACTGAGACGGATATCAATGAATCACATCCAGCACTTGCCGCAATTAACGCCAGCATTGCTGAGAAAAAAGCCCAAGTAGAGTGGATTAAAACACAGGGTTCAGGGCAAACTACAGTAGCTATTGGGGGTGTCACTGAACGAGGCTCGCGTAATGACAGTGTAATTAACAGTATTGCTTTTGCGGTGAATGTACCTTTTGGAGGCAGTGCTTTTTTAGCGCCACAAATTGCCGCAGCTAATCGTGAATATGTAGCGGCTGAAGCAGAAAGGATGCATGCATACCGAGCTTTATTAGCTGGGTTACATGAAGCAGAACATGAGCTGGAGGTAGAGTCGGCGCAATTGGCCATTACTCAACACATGCAAGCGAATGCAGAAGAGCATTTGAAAATGGCGAATCTTAGTTTTACAGCGGGTGAGATTAATTTAACTGATTTTTTAAGAGTTCAAGCGCAAGCACATCGGGCGATTAAAAACGCTCAAGAAAGTGGCATACGTTTACAGCGTGATATTGCCTTTTATAATCAAGCGCTAGGAGTTATGCCATGAGAGCATTGGTCGTTTTAGTTATCTGTTTTTTTAGTACCTCATTATTCGCTACCCAACAGATAAAAATATCAGAGGCACAGATTTATAATTTAGGTATCAAGCTCGATAAATTACAGACTATTCAATCTGTGCCTTTATTAGATGCGCCAGCAAAAGTCTCTATTCCACCGGTGAATGAGTATTTTGTTAGTACGTCTTATGCTGGCTTAGTCAGTCAAATTAATGCTAGCGTGGGCGATGAAGTCGCTAAAGGTCAAATTTTGGCGACAGTAAAAAGCGCTGAATTATTAACTTTGCAGCAGCGTCATTTAAGTTCGATGAATGATTTGCAATTAGCAAAAGCTGATTATGTGCGTGATCAACAGCTGTATAAAGAAGGCGTTATTGCTGATCGCCGCTGGTTACAAACCAAAACCCGTTACCACGTTTTTATGGCGCATTTTAATGAAACACGTCAGTTATTAGAGATTTCTGGCATGTCTGAAAAAGATATTAACGCATTGGAAAAAACACATAAATTGAGCAGTCAATTAAACGTGGTTGCGCCGATTTCAGGCATAATATTAGAGCGTAATATTATGGCCGGTGAACGCGTTGATGCTTTAGCACCTTTATTCCGAGTTGCTAATGTTGATACGCTTTGGCTGGATATTAGTGTGCCTCAACAGCATATTTCTCAAGTGCGACTCGGTGATCGAGTTGTTGTTGACGGCTTAGGTGCAACTGCGCGTATTTTCTTGTTAGGTAGACATGTCGATGAGCAGAATCAAACGGTCTTAGTCAGAGCTGAAATTACTGATACACAAGGCAATGTTCGCTTAGGGCAAGCAGTGAATGTGAAAATTAGCCAAAATAGTGCAGCGCCTGTATTTAAAGTGCCTAATGCTGCTTTAGCGCAATCTTCAGGTATAACTTATTTATTTATTCGCACCAAAGACGGCTTTGCTGCTCAGCCAGTCCAAGTGATTGGTAGAGAGGCCACTGAAAGTATTATTAGTGGCGATTTAAGCGCTAGCAGTGAGATTGCCAGTAAAGGTGCGGTCGCATTAAAAGCCACCATGCTTGGCTTAGGCGGTGATGAATAATGGCCGCTTTAATTCGTTTTGCTTTAACTCAGCGTTTGTTAATGATGCTGGTCACCTTGTTATTAATCGGTGGCGGTTATTCTGCCTTTAATCAAATCCCGATTGATGCTTTTCCTGATGTATCACCAACGCAGGTAAAAATCATTGTCAAAATGGCGGGTATGCCGCCTGAAGAAATAGAAGCAAGAATCACTGCTCCGATTGAGGTTGAGTTATTAGGTATTCCGCATCAAACGATGTTGCGTTCAATTGCTAAGTATTCATTAACTGATATTACTATTGACTTTGAAGAAGGTACGGATATTTTCTGGGCGCGGCAGCAAATTGCCGAACGCTTAAGTTCGGCTTGGGCAAATTTGCCCGCAGGCGTTGAAGGCGGTATTGCACCGATGACCACGCCTTTGGGCGAAATGTTTATGTTCACCATTGAAGGGGGTGATCTAAGTTTAATGGAGCGCCGTGATTTATTAGATTGGGTTATTCGACCGGCACTGCGTACTGTTAGTGGTGTGGCTGATGTCAATGCTTTAGGTGGACTGGCGCGATCATTTGCGGTTGTGCCTGATAATGCCTTGATGAGCGCGCGCAATATTAGTACTGAGCAATTGGTTAACGCCTTACTGCGTAATAATCGCAATGATGGTGCGGGCCGTCTTAATGAAGGTGAAGAGGCCTTATTAGTGCGTGCAGAAGGGCGCATTAAAACCTTGGCAGATGTCGCGTCTATTGTGGTCGGTAATAATAATGGCGTGCCTATTTTAGTCAGTGATGTGGCACGTGTGGAAATTGGCGCATTGACTCGTTATGGTGCCGTGAGTCGTAATGGTATCGGTGAAGTAGTTGAAGGCTTAGTGCTCAGTTTACGCGGTGCGAATGCGGGGCTGACGGTGGCTAATGTACGCGCTAAACTAGAAGAATTAAGTGCTAGTTTACCTGAAGGTGTGCATCTTGAAGTTTTTTATGATCGCGGACGTTTAGTTAATGCGGCCTTATCTTCGGTGAATAAAGCGCTATTGCAGGCGATTGCTTTTGTTGTGGTTTTATTGGTGTTATTTCTAGGTAATTTACGTGCTTCATTGGTCGTGGCTTTGATTTTGCCCTTAGCGGCTTTGTTTACCTTTATTATGATGCGTGCCACGGGAATGTCCGCTAACTTAATGAGCTTAGGCGGTTTAACCATTGCTATTGGTATGTTGGTCGATGCCGCTGTCGTGGTAGTGGAAAATGTTTTAACGCAGTTTTCGCAAGAGGGCAAATCCCAGCGTTTACCGCGTTTACATATTATTTATCGTGCGACACGTGAAGTTGCAGCGCCTGTCGTTTCCGGTACGTTGATTATTATTATTGTGTTTTTACCGCTATTGGCTTTGCAAGGCTTAGAGGGTAAGTTGTTTGCGCCAGTGGCTTTAACCATTGTTTTTGCTTTAGCCGGTGCATTAATTTTATCTTTGACTGTTATCCCGGTCTTTGCTTCTTATTTATTAAAAATGGGTGCGATTGAAGAGCCTTGGTTAGCGCGAAAAATGCATCACTTATATATGCCAATCTTGCATTGGAGTATTGCTCATCGCAAAAAAGTCTTTGTCGGTGCAGGAATGATGCTGATCGTCACCGTTGGCGTATTTATGCAAATTGGTAGTACTTTTATGCCAACGATGGATGAGGGCGATATTGTTATACAAGTTGAGAAGTTACCGTCGATTACCTTGGAAAATTCCATCGCCTTAGATTTGCAAGTACAGAAAAATATTTTAAGGCATGTCCCTGAAGTGAAAAATATTATTGCCCGTGTTGGCTCGGATGAAATTGGTTTAGACCCGATGGGCTTAAATGAAACCGATACTTTTTTAGAATTGCAACCTAAAGACACTTGGCGTATGCCAACTAAAGAAGCATTGATTGAAGAAATTCGCAAAGTGATGGCGGGCACGCCGGGTATTGCTTTTGGCTTTATTCAGCCGATTGAAATGCGGGTTTCGGAAATGTTAACAGGTTCACGTGGTGATGTGGCGGTGAAATTATTTGGTACCGATTTGGATTTACTTAATCATAAAGCGCTAGAAATCGAAGCGGTGCTTAAGTCTATTTCAGGATCTGTGGATGTTTTTACCAGTCAAAATGAAGGCATGCAATATTTACAGCTCACCATTAAGCGTTTAGCCGCTGGGCGTTTAGGATTGGATGTTGAGCAAATCGAGCAGGTTTTACGTGCTCAGGTTGAGGGCTTAAGATTAGGTATTGTGCAAGAAGGGGTGCGCAGAACACCGTTAATTTTACGCGGTGAAAGTTACAGCGCTAATTTTGAAAGTTTATTGATTACTTTGCCTAATGGTCGGCAAGTGCCGCTATCCAGTGTTGCTAAATTGGAAAAAGTGGATGGTATGGTCTCAATTAAACGTGAACAAAGTCAGCGTTTTGTCGTGGTACGCAGCAATGTCGAAGGGCGTGATTTGGTTGGTTTTGTTGAGGAAGCAAAACAAGCAGTACAAACTAAAGTGGCATTACCGGCAGGATACTTAGTGCAATGGGGCGGGCAATTTGAAAACCAACAAAGAGCCGCGGCGCGCTTAGCGATTGTTGTGCCAGTGTCTTTATTATTGATTTTCTTATTACTATTTACGACCTTTGGTTCGGTACGTCAGGCGACATTGGTCTTTTCTAATATTCCTTTGGCGATGATTGGTGGTGTGTTTGCCTTATGGATTTCAGGCGAATATATGTCGGTGCCTGCATCAATTGGTTTTATTGCTTTATTGGGTATTGCTGTGCCGAATAGCGTGGTGTTGCTGAGTTATTTTAATCAATTACGCGCCACAGGTATGGCGTTGTCAGAAGTGATTGTGGTTGGCTCTGAACGGCGTTTACGTCCGGTATTAATGACCGCGAGTTTGACCGCTTTTGGTTTAATACCGATGTTATTTGCCACAGGCCCAGGCTCTGAAATTCAACGTCCTTTGGCGATTGTAGTAATTGGTGGTTTGGTGTCATCTACCTTTTTAACGCTGATTTTATTACCTATTTTGTATGAAATGTTCGGTGCAGCACAACAGGAGAAAGACGCATGAGTGGTCAAGAATATTTAGTAACAATCAATGCCCCGCCTTTGCTAGAGGAGACGGTAGTGGATTGTTTGTTGGCGATAGAATCGGCCGATGGTTTTAGTAGCTTGGTAGTTAATGCGCATACGAACGATCATCAGCATATGTCTTTAGCCGAGCAGGTCGCAGGGACGCAACGGCAAATTCGTTTTCAAATGTATATACCAGAGCAAAAATTAAATGGCTTAATTGCCGCATTAAAACGTGATTTTTCCGGTTCTGGCATACATTATTGGGTGATGCCGGTATTAGATAGTGGTTATATCTAGGGTATAGTGATGTAATGTAAAAGCCTGCTTGCTGTTTTTAGGGTAAGCAGGCTTTTGCGTATTATTGGCTAGTTTTTCAGTTTTCTGTGGAATTCACATAGCGACAATCAATGCCGTAGACTTGGTTGCGGCCTCTTTATTCAATACTATAATTGATAAATTCTGCTGGTAGCGTTCGGCATTATGCTAAAGGGGCGTTGCCGCTTTATTTTAATTAATTGGTATTGATCATATGTGTCGCAAGGTCTTGTAGCGCTTGTTTGATGTTTTTTCTTAATTCATCAGGCATGGCTACATCATATAATGCTTTATTCATACACAGTATCCATTGATCCCGACCTTGCTCAGTGACTTGGAATGGGAAATGGCGTTGTCTAAGTCGCGGATGGCCAAATGCTTGGACAAATAAATCAGGGCCTCCTAACCAACCAGATAAGAATTTAAATAGTTTGGATTTAGCCGATGATAAGTCAGCTTGATGTATAGCCCTGACTTCGCGTGCTTCGGGTAAAGTATCCATATAAAAATAAAATCGATCTACCAAACTTAAAATAGCGGGTTCACCGCCCATTAAAGCATAAGGTGTTACTGGCTCTGATTGTGTCATGTGTTATTGTTTGTAGGGTAATGAATAAAAGAGGCATAAAAATTATTATTTTATGGCTTTTAGTATCTATTTTTCAAGTTTATAGCAAATTTATCATATAATTGGTAAGAATCTACTCTTATTAATCATTTCATAAGTTTTGTGCCTATAGCCTTTAGACTGTATGCACTTTTTTTGGAACAACTAATACTTAGTATCCTGATAAAAACTTCAGCAATGATGGTTATTATGTTCACGCTACATGATTTCCTGTACTCGTTGACTAAATACTACACTCGAACATCCAATAATTAATAATCTGATGGCATTAATAAAAAAACGTCCTTTATATATAACCTATGCAAACTCTATATTATTGGAAACGGCAATTTTAAATAAAGGTAGCGCGTTTAGCGCAGAAGAACGCCAAGAATTTGATTTAGATGGCTTTTTACCTGCAACTATTGAGACTATTGATGAGCAGGAAAAAAGGGTATATCACCAAATATCTCAGTTACGCAATGATCTTAATAAGCATATTTTTCTGCGTAATATTCAAGATACTAATGAAACGCTTTATTACAATTTGCTGACCAAGCATCTTGAAGAGATGCTGCCGATTATTTATACCCCAACAGTGGGCTTAGCGTGTCAGCAATTTTCGCGAATTTATCGGCGTAAAAGAGGTTTGTTTGTTTCTTATCCAGATCGCGATAAGATTGCTAAGATGTTAAACAATACCGACAAAAGAAATGTCAAAGTCATTGTGGTGACTGACAGTGAACGTATTCTTGGTTTAGGTGATCAAGGGATTGGCGGTATGGGTATACCGATTGGTAAGTTGGCTATTTATTCAGCTGGTGGCGGTATTAGTCCGGCGTATACTTTACCTATTACCCTGGATGTGGGGACTAATAATCAAGAGTTATTAAATGATCCTATGTACATGGGATGGCGGCATAAACGGATTGTTGGCGAAGATTATTTTAATTTTGTTGATGAATTTATTCGCCAGGTCACTGCTCGTTGGCCTGATGTCTTAGTGCAATTTGAAGATTTTGCTCAGGCTCATGCAACGCCATTATTAAAAAAATATGCGCATAAAATTCGATGTTTTAATGATGATATTCAAGGTACAGCTGCCGTTACTGTAGGGACTTTGTTGGCAGCTTGTCATGCGCATAGTAGTATCCTTAAAAATCATCGCATCGTTTTTATTGGTGGCGGTTCAGCGGGGTGTGGGATCGCTACACAAATTGTCGCGCATATGGTTAAAGATGGCTTAACTGAAGAGCAGGCGCTAAGTCGTATTTATTTATTTACTCATCAGGGGTTATTAACGTCTGAAATGGAGCATTTGCTTGATTTCCAGCGAAAATTTGCGCGCGATCCTCATGAAGTTTCTACCTGGGCTGGCTGTGAGGGGGAATCAATAAGTTTGTTAAATCTAGTACGCGAGAGTAAGCCAACGATATTAATAGGCGTTTCTGGACAAGCAGGTTTAATGACTGAGTCTGTTATAAAAGCAATGTATGCTAATTGCAGTAAACCTATTGTCTTGCCGCTATCGAATCCAACCTCTCATGTTGAGGCTTTTCCTGAAGATGTGATACGTTGGACTGAAGGTAATGCTATTGTTGCCACTGGTAGTCCCTTTGATTCTGTTGAATTTGAAGGGGTACAGCATGTTATCGCCCAATGTAACAATAGCTATATTTTTCCTGGCATCGGTTTAGGTGTTATAGCTTGCCATGCAAAGCATGTTACCGAAAATATGTTTATGGCTGCCAGTGATGCTTTGGCAAAGAGCTCGCCTTTAGTTAATGGTACGGGTAAAACTTTATTGCCAGCTTTAAGTCAAATAAGAGAAGTCAGTCTTTCTATTGCTTTCGCTGTAGGTTTACAAGCTATGCAAGAGGGTGTGGCTGAGCTGATTTCAGAGCAAGAGTTACAAGCAAAGATTAAGGAAAATTTCTGGGAACCTGAATATCGGGATTATCGCCGTAAGTTCTGAAATGAATAGAGATTTGCTGTAAATATTGATAGGCCCTTTGCTTATCATTTTTTCCAGAGGGACAAAACCGATAGCATCGGGTTTGCATTTACCTATTGCTGGGCAGAGATAATTCAGCATAATTGACTTAGATATAGCGCGTTGCAGGTATCGGAATATTTACGATTTTCTTGTAGGTGTAATTTTTCATTATTTTTATTGATTACTTTCAGCTTATGAAAGAAGTATTTTTATTAGCATTCATTTTATTGATCTCTGCTTGTGATAATAAGCCAAAGCCTGTGTTTAACAAGCTTTCTGATGAGGCTGTTATTCTTGCTTTTGGGGACAGCCTTACTTATGGAACAGGCGCATCAAAAGGCGCTAGCTACCCAGTTGTTTTAAGCGCCTTGAGTGCCCGTCAAGTGATTAATGCTGGTATTCCGGGAGAAGTCAGTCGCAATGGCTTGGCTCGACTGCCTGCTCTACTGGATAAGCATCAACCTGAATTGCTAGTGCTTATACATGGTGGCAATGATATGTTGAGAAAAATACCAGAGCAACAAATCAGTGACAACATAAAGCAAATGATTAGTGAAGCTAAACAACGTAATATTAAGGTTGTTATGTTGGGCGTACCTAAATTTAATCTTTTTCTACTTAGTAGCGCGCAGATTTACCAGAAAATTGCTGAAGAAAACAAGATTCCCATAGACCTGGAAAGTTTGCCGCATATATTAAGTGATAATGCTTTGAAATCAGATACGATTCATCCTAATGATCAGGGGTACCGGCT
>JACUUF010000218.1 GCA_014859465.1 Methyloprofundus sp. | reverse complement strand
CAACAATCTCTAACCCTGATTGGTCTGGCAGACCAATATCCACAAGGGCAACATCATAACTAATAAGATTAAGTGTTTGATAAAATGCCATCGCACAGTTCACCGCATCAACATGAAAACCGGAAAGCTCTAGCACTTCAGCCAGACTTTCTCTTAAGCCATCATCATCTTCGACAAGAATTACATTTATATCAGTCATTAAAGAGCGCTTTTAACAAAAAATGAGTTATCAATATACTTATGAATACAACCTACAATTATTATGATTAATAGAATCTTTAGCAAGAAATGTCAGTTTTCATCACATTTAGACCGATTTCATAGCATGCCAAAAAACCACAGATAAACTAACATAAATAGTATTAGTCAATACTCCATTCAAAAGTCAGATGCAGCTTCAACCTTTCGAAAGTAACATTTTAATTGTCGATGATATGGAAAATAATAGTCGCTCGTTACTAGAAAGCGTGATTACCCCCCTAAAGCAAACGATTTTTTCTGTAGAATCAATACAAGAAGCGCTTCATTTATGTAAACGTAATGAATTTGACTTACTCTTATTAAACCTTAGTCTACCCACAATAAATGATCTGGATTTAACCACGCTACTGAAAAATAAAGCAGAAACACAGCAGACTCAAATTATCGTTGTTACCAATATTCACAATCCCCGTGCAAACTTAGTACAAGACTTAAACATAAACACTATCCATTACATAAAACAGCCGATAAACAAACAAGTCTTGACGCATCAAGCAGAGATACTGCTAAAAATAACCCAGCAAGCCAAACAATTAGCCCTGCGTAACCAAGAGCTAGAAGCTGAAATAGCGCACAGAAAGCAAATTGCACAAGAATTGTTAATCACTTCAGCTGCCTTTAATGAAGGCGCAGCCGGTATTTTAATTACTAACGACAAAATAGAAATCATTCGCGTCAATCCTGCCTTCACCAAAATCACTGGCTATGAAGAACAAGAAGTACTCGGTAAAAATCCAAAAATCCTCTCCTCTGGCAAACAGGACGATGCTTTTTATCAGGAGATGTGGCTCTCTCTGCAAGAAAATGATCGTTGGTCAGGCGAAATATGGAATAAACGTAAAAATGGTTTAATTTATCCGCAATGGCAAACGCTTACTGCGGTCAAAGAAAATAATAAAATTCATCATTATATTGCGACCTTTAGTGACATTAGCCATACCAAAGAACATGAAGCGCTAATTGATTACTTGACTCACTACGATGTTTTAACCAAATTACCCAATAAAACCTTGTTTAAACTACAGGTAGAGCAATCTTTAGCCAAGCTAGCAAGACATAAGAAAGCCGGTATTTTGCTGTATTTAAATATTAATGACTTAAAAAAATACAACGATACCATGGGGCATCACTTTGGTGATCAATTACTACTCGAATTTGCTAACAAACTGCAAATTGCCGTGCGCCATGATGCTATCACCTGTCGCTTTGAGGGCGATGAATTTGCCATCTGGGTGGATGATATAGAGGCTGATAAAGATGAAGTCATTCATATCAGCACAAAAATCATTCACAGAATCGACCGCCTTTTCGCAAAAGCTGTCGTCATTGATGGCATGGAATTTCTGATCACTAAAAGCATCGGTGTCGCACTTTACCCCTATGACAATGAAACCCTAGTCGAGCTATTAAGAAAAGCTGATACCGCGATGCATAGAGCGAAAACACAAGGACTTAATCAGCATACCTTTTTTCAAACAGAAATGGAACAATCAGCGCGCAAAAAGCTGGACATTGAAAATGCCTTGCGCAAAGCAATTATCCATAATCAATTAGAGCTCTATTACCAGCCTCAACTCAACATAAACGACAATAAAATAATAGGCAGTGAAGCCTTATTACGTTGGACTGATGAGCATCTCGGCTATATTTCTCCTGCTGAGTTTATCCCCATCGCTGAACATTCGAATTTAATTATTGATGTCGGTCTTTGGGTTTTAAATGCAGCCTGCCGAAAAATAAAACAATGGGAAGAGCAAGGCTATTTTGCCAGCATTAACACTATTTCTGTCAATGTGAGCTCCAAACAATTTGCACACGATTCTTTTATCAGTGACTTATCCGCCATTCTTCAAAAAACAGCGATTAATCCTAGCCACCTCGATATAGAGCTGACAGAAACCGCCTTAATTGATGATTTTTCAACGGTCTGCTCTCGTTTACGCGACATAAAAAAATTGGGTTGCCGTATTTCTATTGATGATTTTGGTACAGGCTATTCATCACTACAATATTTAAAACATTTCCCTGTCGATGTCTTAAAGATCGACAAATGTTTTATTGATGATATAGAAAAAGATAAAGCCAGTCGCGCCATCGTAAAAACCATTATAGATTTAGCAGCCATGCTAGATGCGCACATTATTGCCGAAGGCGTTGAAAATATCGCACAGCTCGCACACCTTAACATGGTTAATTGTTATGCGTATCAAGGTTTTCTATTTAGCCCTGCAATATCCGCACAAGATTTTAGCGATTTAATAAAAGCACCCCTCGGGGTCAGGCCTTACAATCCACACTAAAATGTCAAATGCAAGGCCTGCCCCCGCCTTTATGCAGGCGCTCGTCTTTGTGCTTTTGGAAAATTAACATCGTTGTTTTTTCCTTTAATTTTTCCTGCATCTGCGATACGAAGCTGTCATCACCGAGGAATATTTGACGTTTTAGCTCTCGCCAGATGGATTCCTGGTCAATCCCTTGTGTGACAAATTCCCTATAGCGTTTTATTGCCGTGTTGCGATGAGTTGAAAATTGAGCCAACAAGCCATCGGTAGCCAACCATGACGGTGCCTGTGCTTCACCGGTCATCGCCTGATAACTGCTCCATACCCAGTCTCCAGGCGATGTCACCATTCCGGCTCGGACAGGATTAAAATACAATGATTTATAGCGCTCCGTCACTAACTCTCTTGCTGGAGAAGACTTTAAGACTTGTCCTCGATAGTGGAAGACGGGGGTGGCGGTCGGTGCAGTAGCTTGTTAGAGGCTTTTATTTAGCACACTTAACACAAAGGGTTGTTGCTGGATTTATAGCTAAGCGACCAGCAGGGATTTCTTCTTCACAGCTCAAACAATAACCAAAGTCGTTCTCTTGTATGCGTTTTAATGCTGCTTTGATCTGAGAAATCTGCTCTTTCCTTCGACATTCAGTTGCTATAGCCATTTGTTGACCCTGCATGGCGTCAATTCGAGAAAGTCTTCCAACACTCGATTGATCAAGAACAACTGTTGCCGTTGCTGCTTTCGATGTAAATTCCAATTCCTCTAGCTCGGTCAGAAGCCCTTGCAGTTGATTTTCAAATTTTTCGACTAAGGTTTTATCCATAATGATAACCTCAAATAGTTGGATTGCACAAAAGGGTCATAAACAAAAGAAAAAAAAGGATCAGGCCTAGATTCATAATTTTCTTTTTGATTTTGCTGCCCTGACAATTTTGCCGAGGGTTGTGAAATGTAATTAAAAAAATCCGCTATTTGTTGATAGCTATATTTCATCATCATAAATACTTTCACGACGGTCACCACGGCAAATGGCATGATGGAACGCACCTGAGAATTCGCTTCTAATGGATCTGGTGACAGCCAAAGTATATAGCAAAAAATACGACTAACCTAGTTGAAAACGGCTCTTTGCTAAATCAACGCCTAATATGGTTATGCTGTCTTTTGAGTTATGATTATTTAGGGTTTGCCTCATCTTTGTTTTGATGTTTATGTCAACTCACATCATGGCCCATTTGAGGCTGTTTATAAAATGGGGCGAACCATTCCATTAGGTCTTACAATTTATACTAAAATATCAAATGCAAGGCCTGACCCCGCCTTTTCTTAAAAAAACTATGACCAACTATTCAAAAAGCCTGTTCATTTTTCGTCGAGATTTGCGGATTAATGACAATACAGCGTTAAATCTTGCACTTAAAAGCTCAAAAACAGTTATTCCCTGTTTTATTTTTGATCCTGTTCAAATAAACAAACATGCTTATCAAAGCGTTCCAGGCTTGCAATTCATGCTCTCTAGCATTAAAAGCCTACAACAGCAATTGCAGCAACAGGGCTCAGAGCTTAACTGTTTTTATGGCCATCCTGAATCATTAATTAAAGAGCTGTATCAAGCGCAAAAGATAGACGCTGTTTTTGTTAACCGAGATTATTCACCCTTCAGCAGAAAACGGGATCAGGCTATTTTTCAGTGTTGTCAGCAGTTAAAGATTCAGCTCCACTATGTCTCTGATGCGTTAATCAATGATCCTGAGCAGGTACTCAAGCCTGATGCGAGTGCTTACAAAGTATTTACCCCCTTTTATAACAAAGCTAAATCAATTCCTGTGCCATTACCTCAGGCACTTGAAACAGGAAAATTCTGTGCTGTTTTAGATAAAAAATATCAGTATGATTTTCATCCGTTGATTGATAAAAGCAGTCATATTATAAGCTTGGGGGGAAGCGAGCAGGCGCATAAGCTATTAAATAAACTACAGGACTACGAAGGTTATCAACAGCAAAAAGATTTTCCCGCCTTAGCTGCAACCAGTCGGCTTTCTGCTCATTTAAAATTTGGGACTTGCTCTGTTAGACAAGTCCATTATGTCATTGCCAGCCAATTAGGCACTGAACACCCGTTAATTAGACAATTATACTGGCGTGACTTTTTTACCCATATCGGCTTTCATTATCCTCAGGTATTTGGCCATGCCTTTCATAAAAAATATGATGCCATTGTCTGGTCAAAAAACCTCGACTTGTTTCAGGCATGGGCAGCAGGTAAAACCGGGTTTCCTATAGTGGATGCGGGTATGCGCGAGCTTAATCAAACCGGCTTTATGCATAATCGAGTGCGCATGATTACCGCTTCTTTTCTGGTCAAAGATTTACATATCAGCTGGCGCTGGGGGGAGCGCTATTTTGCTCAGCATTTGATTGATTATGACCCCTGTGTGAATAATGGCAGTTGGCAGTGGGCCGCTTCAACCGGCTGTGATGCGCAACCTTATTTCAGAATATTTAACCCCTGGTTACAACAACAAAAATTTGATGCAAACTGCGAGTATATCCAGCAGTGGATACCCGAGTTGAAAGGCATTGATACAACTATTATTCATAAATGGGATAAAAAACATTTTACTTGCGCTTATCCCGCCCCCATAGTGGATCACAAAATACAAAGTACTCAGGCAAAAGAACTGTTTAAAAACTGTTAATTAAGGCCTGGTGAATTTTTTAATTGCGACCTTAGTATCAGGTCTCAACTGGTTCCAACGCAGGACCGTCACTGTCATTAAGTTAAGGAAAATTTCTTTTAAAAACAATGGCATTTCTGCCGTTTATGTAGTTTAGCAAGCGCAATTAAGGGGCTTAAATCGGCGTTGAGTGCTAAATAACTATGATAGAAAACCTAG
>JACUUF010000034.1 GCA_014859465.1 Methyloprofundus sp. | reverse complement strand
CCGTTGATTGATTGTTTGTTCCATAAGTAAATACTTCCTCTAATTTTTCTTGTTTACCCCTGAGTAAGCAATAGCGGCAACTTTTTTATTCAGCCTTCAGCTGCTTAATGCGATAACTACCTTGCCCGCCGATACCTAGCTGTTTAGCCAAATAAGGCAAGGTTTGTTGCATTGCTGTTTTTAAAGTCCACGGTGGATTAACCACAATCAAGCCACTGGCCTTCATTCCAAGCTGATCGCTATCCGCCACTTGCCCTAACTCAAAAAGCTGGACATTGCTTAGCTGGCTCGCGGTAATCTTTTGCTCTAATTCATTGATTCGTTGTCGCTCAACGACCGGATACCAAAGCGCATAAGTACCCGTGGCAAAACGTTTATGTAATTGAATCAGCGTCTCAACAACCTGCTGATAATCTGTTTTCATTTCATACGAGGGATCAATCAGCACTAAGCCGCGCCGTTGTTGTGGGGGCATTAATCTCAGGCAATCCTTAAAAGCATCTTGATGCAGCAGCGTTACTCGTTTATCTTTTTTTATCGCGGCTGCTAAGATTTTGATTTCAGTATTATGTAATTCATACAAAAACAAACGATCCTGCTGGCGCATTAAATGCAGAGCAATCAGCGGTGAGCCGGGGTAAAAAGCCAACTTACCGGCACTATTAAACGACTTAATCAGATCCCTATAAGCAACGACAGCAGCGGGCAAATCATCTTGTTGCCATAACGCGCCTATGCCTTGCTGATATTCATTCGTTTTTATAGCTTGCTCGCTACGTAATGAATATAGACCTGCGCCCGCATGTGTATCCACATAGCAAAAGGGCTTATCTTTGTTTTTTAAGTATTCAAGAATGTGAATTAACACACTGTGCTTTAACACATCTGCGTAATTTCCCGCATGATATGAATGACGATAACTGAGCATATTTTAACTTCAAGGGGTTAAGTGACGAGGGTCATTTATTGTATTACATTTCACTTAGAATAAAGCCAATGCCTCCAAGCATTTTTTTGCGTGTGCCTCACCCTGATTTGGCTCAAGGATCAAACCAGGCAGTTTAAAACCATAAGCAATACCGGCATCATCAGCATCAAGTACCCAGCGACACATAATACTTAAACGCTCCTCTTGGTTTGCGGCCATCGCTTGCTCATAATCTAAGCAGATTTCTGTACTTTGCGCACCACTGTATTGCCGCGTAAATAAGCCCTGCCCTTTAGCAAAAGCGCGCCAATGGATATGCCGAATACTATCGCCACTTTGATAGCTTTGTAAGCCATAAAAATCATCTTGACCTTTTTGCGCATTGCCTTGTTGATCTTGACCCTGATGATTCTCTGGCAAAGGGCAGTCTTGCATACTAGGGTTTGGATAAACAAGGACTTTACCATCCAAATTAAGCCGCTGCCAAGCGCGAAACAAGCCAAAGGGATAACAACTGGATATAACCGGATTAGCGATCATTAACCAGCTTCGCTTATCGGCCTTATAAGCCAAATTCAACAGCTGTTTTTGTTGGGCTGGAATATCTACCGTTTGTAATGCCACCCGCTTATCAAGGCCTAGCTGCACACTATAGCGCGCGACTGGCGTGGGGTTATTGATGGTAATTTTACTCGAGGCAAATTCACCAACAAAAACGGGCGTATTATGCCCTTGGCTAATAACCAAGCCCTGCAAAGACTTAACGGTATGTAAAATGGTGATGAAAAATAAACTAGCCAATAAAAAACTCAGTAAATACACCAAATTATTATTATAAATAAACGCAATTAACACTAACAAAGCGATAAGCATAACCAAGCCTAGGCCACGACGTGTCGGCAAAATATAAATATTGCGGTAATTAAGGGCAATGCTTTTGGGTGCGGATGCAGAACTCATAGATCAGCCATTAAAGGTTATGCCAAAGCGCTCAGCGACTTTAGCGAGACTGGATTTAAGGAATAGCGACCTGAAACAAAGGCGCAACAATATTGTCTGAATTGGTATGCCCCGCGCGCAATCTATGCCCCGCAACTGGCCCAAGTACCGCTTGTACATCCTCAGGAATGACAGCCTCTCGCTTTTGCATATAGGCCCATGATTTAGCGGCACTTAACAAGGCAAGGCCGGCACGGGGTGATAAGCCGATGTGATATTCGTCTGACTCACGGGTAAAGCTAATTAAGGCCTGCACATAATCGAGCAACGCAGAAGAAACATGCACCTTTTTGACTTCCTGCTGCATAAGCAAAAGTTTTTCTGCCGGTAATTGCGCTTCTAAGGTAGCAATTAAGTGATGTCGATTAGCACCGCTCAATAATTCTCGCTCGGCATCATGATTTGGATAGCCTAATTCAATGCGCATTAAAAAGCGATCTAGCTGAGATTCGGGCAAAGGGAAAGTACCTAATTGATGCGATGGATTTTGTGTCGCAATAACAAAAAAAGGCTGCGGCAAAGGATAAGTATGTCCTTCTACTGTGACTTGCTGCTCTTCCATGGCTTCTAATAAAGCGCTTTGCGCTTTCGGTGTGGCGCGATTAATTTCATCGGCTAAAATCATTTGATTAAAAATAGCGCCCTGATGAAATGAGAATTGATGCTCCTCAGGATTGTAAATCGTTGCGCCAATAATATCGGCGGGCAATAAATCACTGGTAAATTGTATGCGCTGATAATGTAAGCCCATCAGTTTCGCCAAAGTATGTGCCAATGTCGTTTTGCCGACGCCAGGTATATCTTCGATTAATAGATGTCCGCCAGAGAGTAAGCAGCATAATGACAAACGAATTTGTTGTTCTTTGCCTAAAATAATAGCGCTTGCGGATTGAATAACGTGATTGAGTGTTTGATGCATTGAATTTCCTTATAGCTGACTCTAAATATAGATTTAAACGACACAAAGGCGGCCTAAAGCCCGCCGTACCATGCTTATTTCCCTAAAATACCTTTAACTGCATGAATTAAATCAGCCGGAATAACGACGGTTTTAGCATTATCCGATTTAGCCAACTCACGCATGGCTTCAATATATTTTTCTCCTAACAAGAAAGTTGCCGGCAAGTCTTGATCTTTAATCGCAAGAGAAATACTTTCAATCGCTTTGCCACTTGCTTGAGCGAGTAAAATTTTTGCTTCTGCATCACGACGTGAAGCCTCTAAGCGGCCATCCGCTTCTAAAATTGCGGCTTGTTTTGCACCTTCTGCACGGGTCACAGCGGCACGGCGTTCTCGCTCCGCTGCACCTTGCTCTTCCATTGATTTTTGCATGGTCTGCGAAGGATTAATATCTTGGATTTCTACTGTCTTTAAAGTAATCCCCCAATCCGCAATATCATCAGAAATACTTTCTTTTAGTTTTTGTTTAATATGATCGCGTGAAGATAAAGCATCATCTAAAGACATCTCACCCACTATTGCTCTTAACGAGGTTTGAATCAGTTTTTCTATCGCCATGACAAAGTTCTCTACCCCATAAACCGCTTTTTCTGGAGAAACAATATTAATATAAGCGATTGCATTGGCAATGATGACGGCGTTATCTTTGGTAATAACTTCTTGTGAGGGAATATCTAAAACAATATCTTTAGTGGTAATTTTTTCTATCACTGAATCAACATACGGGATCACAAAATTCAATCCGGGGTTTAGGGTTTGATGGTATTTACCTAAACGCTGAACAATGTGTTTATAACCTTGCGGAACAATTCTTACTCCTTTGATAACAGTAACAATCACTAAAACAACAAATGCACCGACAATATATAAGCCTTCCATTATTCAATCCTCTTTAAATTAACTAACAATCGCCACTATTATTTAGCTGAAACGATTAATGTATTACCTGAAAATTCACGCACAATAACCCGACTGCCAATGTCAATGCGGTCAGTACAAATAAATTGCCACTCATCATTACCTAGAATAGGGGCAGGAAAGCGTAACTTGCCGCGCCCCTCGTGCACGGAGTTATATTCAATCACCGTTCCCGTCTGCCCAATCATGCTTTCACGCGCCATGCCGGAAAAAGTTTTATTCTTAAAATGCGGTGAAACCCACTTAAACCAAGCGAAAACAATAAATATCGCCAGCACAATCCAGATCAGCAGCTGCATAGTAAATGAAACGGGATAAATCCATATCAACAAGCCAACAATAATGGCACTTAAGCCAAACCATAAAGAAACAAAGCTCAGCAACATAATTTCTACCATGGCTAAGCATAGCCCAAAAACCAGCCAATGCCAGTAAGCAATATTTGCATTTAACCATTCCATCATGTCAGTTCTCCTTAAAAATTATTTTCTTTCATTCTCGAATCAGTACAATATACGTTCATTTTTAAGTAACAGGAAATATTATGATTGTCTGGGCGATTAACTTGCTTATTTTAAGTATTGGTATATTAATAGTTGGCTTGATCAAGCCCAACTGGCTATTATTTTGGATGGAAAAACCCAGCCGATTTATCATTGTTGGGGTGAGCATCGGCTTATTTATGGTGGCGGCGGTATTATTTGGCGAAGGCAATAGACAAGGCGCGCCTTTATCTGAAGTAGCCAAGCAAAACAAGCCAGTAGCAACTGAAATCCCTTCTGACTTAGTAAAGTAAAGTATCCTCTAAAAATCACCATTCCCGAGATTTTTTATCGGGAATTTATTTAGATGCGTAGATTTTTACTACAGGTTAAAGCAACAAGCGAATCAGGGCGCTACAAAACTCAATATACTAGGCAGCAATCACACACTGATTACGCCCTTTTTTCTTTGCCTCATACAGCGCTTTATCGGCGCGCACAAACAAACTTTCTTGATTATCGCTGGCTTGCAGCTCAGCAATACCACAAGAAATAGTAATGCTAATGGCTTTTCCCGCGTAGTTAAAGCCGGTTTTTTCAATAATACGTCGAACTTTTTCTGCCAATACTAAGGCCGCTTCACTATGGGTATTAGACAGCAACATAGTGAATTCTTCTCCGCCAAAGCGTGAAACAAAATCTGTTTCCCGGCAATATTTACTCAATAACTTAGAAATAATAATTAAGGTTTTATCGCCCGTTTTATGACCGTAATCATCATTAATCTTCTTAAAAAAATCGATATCCCATACCAACAAACTTAATGGCTCTTTGTTTCGATGCCAACGTGCATACTCGGCCTCAAAGCGTCGGTCATAGGCCAAACGATTAGGAAGCCCAGTTAACGCATCAGTCATTGCTTCAGTTGATGCCTTTTTAAGACTTTCTTTTAAAGACTGTGCTTCCGCTTTTACCGCTTCAATTTCGGCCGCCATATCAGCAACCAGTTGTTCAGTTTTAGCCTGCTGTTTTTCTTCTTCTTGCTTATGTGTTTGAATTTGTGCACTGATATTATCTAACTCAGACTTAATCAGCTGTTTTAAGGGCTCTAATTTAGTGGCACTTGCTGAATTTTTTTGTAATTCCTGCATTTGGCTAGCAACTGACAAATCTAAGTTATTTCTTTTAGCCAGTATTTTTTTTGCTGCACCAGAAACGCCATTAGCACTTTTCCCTAAGCTGGCTAATTGTTGCGTGACATGAGCAAGAAATATCTCCATTTCTTTTTTTTCAAATTGCTCAAATTTTTTGATACTCTGTAACAACCCTAATGCAGCATCGACATTATCTCGAAAGCTCTCTTCCGTCTGTGGCTGTTTTAATGCTTGTGTGATTTTTTTAGCGTCTGCCAATGAGGTATCGGGCATATCCATATCTTGAATAAGCTGGATAAGTTGCTGACTAATAAAGCTGACATCTAAATTGGCAGAAAATGCGTTTAAATCACTAGCACAGTGATCAACTTCGAGTGTTTCTGGAGCACATAACTCTATTAATAATCTAAATAGCTCCTTCGAGTTTGCTATTTTTCCCGTTTCATATTGACCGTGCAATAAATTTAAGGCACTGACTTTATCGGCATTCGCTTCTTGGGCTATTAAAAAGCCAAATAGCAAATTCGCATCCAACAACGGTTCTGTGGCAGTACCCTCTTCAAAACGCAATAAAGCCTCAGAAAATTTAGTTAACTCATCGCCAAGTTTAGGATTAACAATACCTTGTTTTAATTGATTACGTAACCTTAATAAATGCGTATCTAACTGCTGATTAAAGCCCTTCGCTGCCAGTGATAAGCGAACCAAAGCGCGACAAAAAAGCGCATCCGTCTCTTTATTTGAAGTCTCAAGCAACTCCAACTCACGCAATGCATTATAGTATTTATCTTTCCACTTAGTCACTTCAGAGCTTGACGAACTCATTTGCCATTCTACCTATAATTTAACAAGCCCCAAGGCGCGTTACAGCGCCTTGGGGGTCAATCTAACAATAACGTATGCAGGAGTTTATTGGCTTTCTTGTGCAATTAACTCATTGACAACTTTAATCATACCACCCTTATCTCCAGCACTACGACCATTCACCAGGTATTTCCCATTAACGACTAATGCAGGAACGCCGCTGATACCGTAACGTGAGCCCATTGCTTTCGCTTGACGCATTTTAGTATCGACAATAAAAGAATTATATGCGTCGTGAAAAGCGGCTTTATCTACGCCATGAGCCACAAAAAAATTAGCCAAATCATTTTCACTCGCTAATTTTTCTTTCTTAACTTGTATAGCATGGAAAAAATCAGCATGAACTTTATCCACTACACCTAAAACTTCAGCAGTGAAATAAGCTCTTGCATGCTTCCCCCAAAGATCACTAAATACTGCCGGCTGACGGATAAATTTAACATTATCTGGTAGCGTTGCTTTCCAGGCCTCTATTTCCGGCTCAAATTGATAGCAATGCGGACAACCGTACCAAAAAAATTCAATCACTTCGACTTTATCAGGGTCTTGCGTTGGCTGTACAGCTTTTAAACTCTCATAGCCTAGACCTACAGCAAAACTGTAGCTAGCAAACATAAACAAGCTCACAGCAAGCCCTGTTTTTATCATTTTCTTTAACATTCTTACCTCCTTTCTTAGTAAAATTTGCGCTTAATTGCTTTCCATGACTGACACATGATAAGCAATGCCTTTAATTTCTTCTTCGGTCATTTTATGTGCGATCATATGCATCATATTTTCGGGGTTATTGCTGCGTACATTATTTTTAAAATCAGTTAAGGTTTTAATCAAATAATCTGCATGTTGTCCTTGCAATGCCGGAAAAGCAGCGGGCTTATTACCTTCGCCATAAGGACCATGACAGGCAATGCATGCCGAGATTTCTCGCTCTAAATCACCATTCCGATAAACATCATAACCTAATGCTAATAATGCATCTCGCTGCTCTTGTGCGGCTTGTTTATTTGCCGCCGCTTGTTCTTTAGCTGTCTTAACTGCCAAAGCCTCTTCTTCAGTCAGCTCTTCTGCGGCCTCACCTTCATCCTCATCCTCATCCTCATCATCCCACTCAAGTGGCGGCAAGGTATTCTTGGTTATTTTTTGCTTTTCATAAAAGGCCGCGATATCTTGCATGTCCTGAGTACTCAGGTCGGCCACCATAGCGCTCATTGTCGCATTGATACGTGTCCCGTTTTTAAATGCCTGCATTTGCTTGACTAAATACTCTTCATTTTGGTCAGCTAGCTTGGGAAAGAGTGGCATCATACTATTGCCGTCTTCACCATGACAGCCTGAGCAGGATGCACTCTTAGTCTTTCCAGCAGAAGCATTTGCCGCTGCCATCTCAGTTTTAGCTTGCGCGATACCCGAGATATTTAGCAAAGCAATTGATACCGACAACGCTAATAGGCTTTTCCTCATTAGATTCCCCTTTTCGGAATAAAATAAACATAAGGTAATCTTATGTACAATAGTAGGTTAAATTCTACTCTAATTTAATTAAACCCTCTACACGAGATAAGTATGAACTCTCTCTATTATCAGGCTAAATTTCTGCTTAGCGCCCCCGAGTTAACCTTAGCACCTAGCGATACAGGCCGAGAAATTGCTTTTGCAGGCCGCTCTAATGCCGGAAAATCGAGCGCCTTAAACACTTTAACTAATCAAAGGGCATTAGCACGAATCAGTAAAACACCAGGCCGTACACAGTTGCTTAATTTTTTCACGCTCAATGACGAGCAACATCGCTTTGTCGATTTACCTGGCTACGGCTACGCTAAAGTTCCTGTGGCGATAAAACAAAAATGGCAGCTTTTAATGGAGACCTATTTAAGCGACCGTCAATCCTTATATGGCATTATTTTAGTCATGGATATTCGCCACCCATTAACAGAGTTTGACCGACAAATGATCGAATGGTGTAACTACAGTAAAAAACCACTGCATATTTTACTTACTAAAGCTGACAAGCTAAATTATGGTGCCGCAAAAAACATCTTGTTGGGCGTCCAGCGCGAATTAAAAGATTCGGACATGCCAATTTCATTACAACTTTTTTCGGCGTTAAAAAAGAGCGGTATCGATGAAATTCATCAACGCTTAGACGAATGGTTTCAAGCACCCGATAGCGATGCAATAAAGTCAGCAATAGAGGCGTAAATAAAGCCATTTGTATCGCAACACCTATCGCTAGCTTTTCAGTGCATGCACTGGGAATATAGCGATAACAATGATGAGCATGCCAATACATGACGCATTTTCCGGTTAAATTCGGATTTCCAATCCCTCTTGAGCCATAAATAGCTGACAAGCTAACTCTGGATTATTTTTTAATAACTGTGCATAAATTAGATCCAATGCGGCATCGGTGCGCGTTGGCTCATGATGTGTAAAAAATAATTTTTTCGCAGCTGATTTTTTCGCCAAGAGAATGGCTGCGTTATAAGTACCATGTCCCCAATTCTTTTTGTGTTGATATTCTTGATCGGTAAAAGAACTGTCGATAATTAACACATCAACATCACGTATAAGCTCAACCAGCGAATCGACACATTCTTCAATCATCTGCTCAAATCCTAAATACTCCTTGTCTTCCGGCGCATAAATATTAACTTGCTGCTCATAATCGCCGGTAAAAAATAGCGACTTACCGTCACAATCAATGCGATAACCAAAATTAATAACAGGATGATTAAGCAATATCGGCGTAATGATGGCATTGGCAATAGTAATTTTTTGCCCTGCTTTTACCGTTTTATAATTTACATTGGCCTTTAATTCATGCTCTGCTATAGGAAAAAAAGAATGTTGCATTTGCACTCTTAAAGTTCGCTCAATACCCTCACCGGTTTTTAAATCTTGGCCGCCATAAATCGTTAACTTATTACCAGGAATATAAATCGGCGTACAAAACGGTAAACCATGAATATGATCCCAGTGTGTATGCGTAATTAAAATATGTGCATCAATTGGCATCTTCGGCAACAGCGTTTGCGTTAATTGATGAAGCCCCGTACCGGCATCAAGAATGATTAAATCATCATTCGCTGTTCTAATTTCGATACAAGTGGTATTACCGCCATATTTATTGGTCTGTGCACCGGGTGTTGGAATTGAACCGCGCACACCCCAAAATTTGAATTTCATGGTCTTATGCCTGCATAAATTGCTGTACTTCAGATTTAATGAGCGCCAGATCACCGAAACTAGCAATTAATTCATCCAAAGACATACCAAATACATTCACTAATTCCTCCGAAAAAGGCTCTATTACTGGATTTCCTGCGTCACCTATGCCACATTTTTTGGCTATTTGATTAGCGCTAAACACGCAGTCGGCTAATAATTCACCATGGCCGACACTATGATGTAAATCAATAGCACTCGCCAAATTATCTGCAAGCTCCCATTTCAACGCCAGCATACGCCCTGCTTGGGCATGATTAATACCCATAATTGCAAGCTCCGCTAAATGCAAATCAATCTGGCGCTGTTTGCTTTGCGTTAGTGCCAATTTAAACTCATGAGGCATAAATTCTGCGAAAACAATTTTGCCAAAATCATGCAATAAACCCGCGACAAAATAATCACTACTGTGCATTAAAGGCACACCCTGACGTTCCGCAAGTTTTTTACTCAATACGGCGACAGCCAAAGAATGCTGCAAAAACAAGCGGGTATCAAAGCCTGCTTTATTATGCGGATTTAAAACTCCGATAGCGGCAACACTTAAAGCCAGATTTTTGATAGTGTTAATGCCGATATGTACTAAAGCACGCTGAATAGAGGTAATTTTTTGCGGTAGAGCATAAAAAGCAGAATTAATTACTTTTAAGATTTTAACCGTCATGATGGGATCGCTCTCTATGACCGCCACGATCGCCTTTGCCGATGAGTCAACATCTCCTGCCAGCTGTATTACTTTATGCACACTTTTCGGAAAAGCGGGCATACGCTCAACATACAGGATAAATTTTTCTTCTGCGCTAGTCATCATCGACGCACCCATTGCACATCAAGACTCACAGGAGACAGCATTTTAATGTGCCTCATCCCAATTAATACCAACACCTATATCAACCACTAAAGGTACATCTAGCGTTGTTGCAGTACTCATTAATTGCCTAATTTTAGCGCTATACCTATCAATCTGAGCTTCCGCTATTTCAAACACCAATTCATCATGCACTTGCATAATCATTTTAATATCTGGCTGATCATCTTGTAGCCATTGATCGGTCGCGATCATCGCTAGCTTAATAATATCCGCTGCCGTACCTTGCATAGGCGCATTAATCGCTGTTCTTTCAGCATATTGTCGCCTAGCTGCATTTTTAGAATGAATTTCAGGTAAATATAAGCGCCGACCTAATAAGGTCTCCACATAACCCTGCTGTTTCGCTAACTCGCGCGTATCGTCCATATACTGTTTAACGCGTGGATAACGAGAAAAGTATAAATCAATATATTCTTGCGCCTGATTACGCCCTAAGCCTAATTGTTTGGCCAAGCCAAAAGCGGACATCCCATAAATTAAGCCAAAATTAATCGCTTTAGCTGAACGACGTAAATCATGAGTGACTTGATCAATACTAACGCCAAACACATCGGCCGCCGTTGCTTTATGAATATCCTCTCCTTTTGCAAACGCGTCTAACAAGCCGTCATCACCCGACAAGTGCGCCATAATGCGCAATTCAATTTGCGAATAATCTGCTGCGACAATTTTATAGCCCGCTGGCGCAATAAACGCTTGGCGGATTTTTCGCCCTTCCACACTGCGTACAGGAATATTCTGCAAATTAGGATTCGACGACGACAAGCGCCCCGTTGCAGCAACGGCTTGGTGATATGACGTATGCACGCGCGCCGTTTTTGGGCTAATTTGTAGCGGTAATTTATCCGTATAAGTGGATTTTAACTTGCTCATACTGCGATGCTTTAAAATCAACGCTGGCAAAGGATAGTCTTCTGCTAATTCCTGCAAAACAGATTCTGCAGTAGAAGGTTGACCTTTGGGGGTTTTCTTCAAAACGGGCAGATTTAATTTATCATATAAGATCTCTTGAATTTGTTTGGGTGAAGCAATATTAAAACTTTGCCCCGCCATCTCATGCGCTTGTTGCTCTATCGCCATAATATGATTGGCCAATTCCATACTTTGCTGGGCCAACATATCACTATCAATTAATACGCCGGTACGCTCCATACGTGAGAGCACGCTTAATATCGGTATCTCTATATTTTCATATAATGCAAGCAGCTTTTCATGTTCGGCCAACTTAGGTGCTAAGACCTGATGTAAAGCCAAAGTAATATCAGCATCTTCGGCGGCATATTGGGCGGCTTGCTCAATGGGCACTTCTGCAAAACCTATTTGTTTCGCTCCTTTACCGGCGACATCTTCATAATGAAGGGTATGACGGTTCAAATACACTTGCGCTAAATCATCCATATTATGCTTAGTGCGCGTACTATCGATAACGTAGGATTCGAGCATGGTATCTTGCGCTATGCCACGTAATTCAATCCCATAATTAGCCAAAACATTAGCATCATATTTTAAATTCTGGCCGACTTTCTTATGCGCAGAACTTTCCAATAAAGGCTTCAATGCTTGCAAGATTTCAGTACGCGATAATTGCTCGGGAACACCAGGATAATCGTGCGCTAAAGGTACGTAGGCCGCTTCACCCACGGTAACTGCAAATGAAACACCGACAATTTCCGCGGCAATGTAATCAAGGCTGGTCGTTTCCGTGTCAAAGGCGAATAGTTCTGCGGCTTGCAATTTATCTAGCCAATGATTAAACGCCACCATGGTGACAATCATTTCATATTCAGCGTCTTCTGTAACGAGGACTTCCTCGATAACCGTAGGCGCTGATGGTGTATGCGAGACGAAAGAGCTACTTTGCAGACTTTTCGACCAAGCGTTAAAACCCAGATTTTCTAGCTGCTCTTGCAATAATTGCCTATCTTCTGGAGTGCAACGCAAATCATCAATATGGTAGGGCAAATCCAAATCGCATTTAATAGTCGTTAATTGCTTCGATAAAGGTAAATCGCCAAGGCTGGCACGCAAATTCTCGCCGATTTTACCTTTAATCTCATCGGCATTTGCTATTAGATTTTCTAAAGTTTGATACTGAGCTAACCATTTTGCGGCAGTTTTCGGCCCCACTTTCGGTACCCCAGGAATGTTATCCGCGCTATCGCCCATCAAAGCGAGATAATCGATAATCTGATCTGGGGTTACGCCAAATTTATCCATCACCCCTTGCACATCAGTGACTGTATTAGACATGGTATTTTCTAGCGTCACCTGATCGCTGACCAATTGCGCCATATCTTTATCGCCCGTAGAGATAATTACCTGAAAACCTGCGTCTACGGCTAAATGAGTTAATGCACCGATCACATCATCCGCTTCTACGCCCGGTTCCATAATTAAAGGCAAGCCCATCGCCCGAATCAAGTTATGTAATGGCTGAATTTGCACTCTTAGATCATCGGGCATAGGTGGTCGATGAGCTTTATATTCGCTGTACAGCTCATTTCTAAATGAGCCACCAGGCGCATCAAATACGACAGTGAAATAATCGGTTTTATGATCGCTGATTAATCGACGCAGCATATTCGCCACACCAAAAATAGCATTCGTTGGCATACCATCAGCATTACTTAAAGGCGGAACAGCATGATAAGCACGAAATAAAAATGACGAGCCATCAATTAACAGCAGTTTTTTAGACATACAAGAGAGCTAAGAGGCTGAAGTGCTTTCAGAGCCGGCCTGCTCTTGCTGAGCTAAATAAGAACCACCGACTATAAAAGCCATAAATAATACAAAAATCATCGATGTAATATACCTGACCTTTTTACTCGTTACATATACACTCATGTTTTCGCCTATCTATATTATAAAAATATAGATTATCGCTGATTTACAGGACAACTCAAAGCGCCCCCGAATAATAAGATTGAAAAGCAACACTAAAAAAGGCATAAAAAAGAGGCTAAAAGCCCCTTCCTCTAAACAATAAGACTAAATCTTGCCCTTTAACTGATACTCGCCAAAAAAATAAACAACAACAATCCCGAGCAAAAGGAACTTATCAGCAAGGAACGATACTTAGACATTTGCCAGGCCATAATAAATCCAGAAATAAAAAGAAACAGCAAACAGACGGATAATATAGCGGCATAGACCTTAAAGGCGACACCGCCTTTAGCTTTATGCAGTTGCACAAAAAAAACGATGCAAGGTGGTCTGCTTTATGGTCAATTTAGCTTCAAGTGAGTTAGTATTTGGCTCCAATAGTACATCAACTCCAGATCCAGTCCACTCAAAATAAAAAGAATTGCCTGCCGTTTTTATTGCAGCCTGACCTGTCGGCGGGGTGATAGATCGCAGAGCTAGCTCATTAACCACCCTTTTAGTTAGCCATTCTTTATTTTGCTGCATGGGCTGTTGCAACTGCAAGATATAAGTATTACTCGAATATTCGCCTTTTATCCCCCAGGTATACAGCGCCCCAGTGATAAAAAACATAAGCGCAACAGGCAAGATAAAAGCGGCAACCATCATATGTGCCTTTATTAAGAAAATACGATTTAAACTAGGCATCATTTGCTCCTTTCAGCAGCGCCACCGGCATAAATTATTTAATAACCTCGAGCACCAAAAAGTGCCGTACCGACTCGGACAATAGTTGCCCCCTCGGCTATTGCCGCTGCCAAATCTCCGGTCATGCCAAAAGAAAAAGTATCTAGCTCCGGCTTATTAAGCGCCTTTACCGCTTGATATAATTGGCGATAAGGCACTCGTTGCAAAGCAAAATCTGTTTCTGGCCGAGGAATAGCCATCACTCCACGCAATTTAATATTTGGCAAACAACTAATTGTTGCAATAGCGTCAGGTAATTCTAGCAAAGAAAATCCCGATTTAGTGGCCTCATTGCTAATATTGACTTGAATACAAACGTTTAATGGCGACAAATGTGTCGGGCGCTGTTCACTTAACCGCTGAGCAATTTTTAACCTATCGACACTATGCACCCATGAAAAATGCTCAGCAATAGCACGTGTTTTATTTGACTGTATCGGCCCAATAAAATGCCATGTCATCTGATAACAAGCGAGTTCTTTCTGCTTAAGTAATGCCTCTTGCAAATAACTCTCGCCAAAATGACGCTGCCCAGCTTGATAGGCTTGTATCAAGTCGATACTTGGTTTAGTCTTACTGACGGCTAACAGTCCCACTGAATGGCTTTTACGTTGCGCTTGCAACTCAGCCTCGCGGATTTCATGAAGAATTGAAGATAATTTTCTAGCTATTAAAGTCATTAATTAGGCACGCGATAAAATTAGTTAACATTATTAGACACTACTGCTTTAAAAAATTAAAGACATAAGCTATGGTATAGCTAATCTTTTTTACCTTACTCCCCTACCCGCAAGGAGCCTTTATGGATATTGCTGAATTACTCGCGTTTTCTGTTAAAAACAAAGCCTCAGATTTACATCTATCAGCCGGCCTGCCACCAATGATTCGAGTCGATGGCGATATCCGTCGGGTTAATATTGATGCCTTTGACCATAAAGAAGTGCATGCTTTAATTTACGATATTATGAATGATAAGCAACGCCGTGATTATGAAGAATTTTTTGAGACGGATTTTTCTTTTTCGCTGCCTGGCTTAGCTCGTTTTCGTGTTAACGCTTTCAATCAAGAGCGTGGTGCTGCAGCGGTTTTCAGAACCATCCCTTCGGATATTTTATCCCTCGAAGACTTAAATGCGCCTAAATTTTTCGCTGAATTAACTGAAAAATCACGCGGTCTAGTTTTAGTAACGGGGCCTACGGGCTCGGGTAAATCAACGACTCTCGCGGCGATGATCAACCATATTAACCAAAGTCGCTACGAACATATTTTAACCGTTGAAGATCCAATCGAATTTGTCCACAATAGCCAGAAATCACTGATCAACCAACGCGAAGTTCATCGAGATACGCAAAGCTTCAATGCCGCATTACGCTCAGCTTTACGGGAAGATCCGGATATCATTTTAGTCGGTGAGATGCGTGATTTAGAAACTATTCGTCTGGCTCTAACCGCAGCTGAAACAGGTCATTTAGTGTTTGGCACCTTACATACTACTTCCGCCGCAAAAACCATTGACCGTATTATTGATGTATTTCCAGCGGCAGAAAAAGATATGATTCGCTCCATGCTTTCCGAGTCATTACAAGCGGTTATTTCGCAAACTTTACTAAAAAAAGTCGGTGGCGGGCGTATTGCAGCCCATGAAATTATGGTTGGTACCCCAGCTATTCGCAACTTAATTCGTGAGGCAAAAGTGGCGCAAATGTATTCTGCTATTCAAACTGGCCGTCGCGATGGCATGCAAACCTTAGACCAAAACCTTAAAGAGCTCGTTGACGCAGGAAAAATCACCACTAAAGCAGCGCAAGGTAAAGCGGTTAGTAAAGACCTTTTCCGTTAAGCATAACTAAAAGTAATCAACCCCAAGGAGAGCTGCATGGATTTCGACAAACTACTGGAACTAATGTGCAAAGAAAAAGCATCTGATTTATTCATTACCGCTGGTCGACCTCCTACTTTAAAAATTAATGGGGCGCTTACCGATGTCTCTAAGACCAAACTAACAGAAGAGCAAGCCTTAAAAGTCGTCAAAAGCATCATGACTCAACGTCAGCGTGATGATTTTGATAATACTAAAGAATGTAATTTTGCTATTAGTCGCAAAGATTTAGGCCGTTTCAGAGTCAGCGCCTTCACCCAAAGAGATGCCGCTGGCATGGTTCTCAGACGCATTGAAACGAATATACCTGACTCTGAAAGCCTGCACCTACCCAACACTCTCAAAGAAGTCATAATGGAAAAGCGCGGGTTAGTTTTATTTGTCGGGGCAACAGGCACCGGTAAATCAACTTCACTTGCCTCTTTAATTAAATATCGTAACGAACATAGCACTGGACATATCATTACCATTGAAGACCCGATTGAGTTTGTCCACCCGCATCTAGGCTGTATTATTACCCAACGAGAAGTCGGCATGGATACCGAATCTTATGAAGTCGCACTAAAAAACACTCTGCGCCAAGCACCCGATGTCATTCTTATCGGCGAAATCCGTACGCGTGAAACGATGCAGCACGCTCTTGCTTTCGCTGAAACAGGACATTTATGCCTTGCAACTTTACATGCGAACAATGCCAATCAAGCCATTGACCGCATCTTGCACTTTTTTCCTGAAGATATGCACAGACAAGTTTTTATGGATTTATCACTGAACTTAAAAGGTATCATTGCTCAACAGTTAGTGTCCAGAATCGACGGAAAAGGCCGCTACCCAGCAATGGAGATTTTATTAGGCACACCCCTAGTTTCTGATTTAATTCGTAAAGGCGACGTGCATAAATTAAAAGAGCTGATGCAAAACTCGCGGGAACTAGGCATGCAGACCTTTGACCAAGCTTTATTTGATTTATATAGCCAAGGAAAAATTAGCTATGATGATGCTATTAATTCTGCCGATTCTAAAAACGAAGTACGCTTAATGATTAAATTAGGCTCACCAACTGACTTTTCTAGTACTGACGAGGATATTACTTTGGCAAATCTCGATCATGACCAAGGCAGTCATAACATTCTTAACCGTTAATTTAGTCTAACTTTGACCAGCAAAGCCGATTTGACGCCAAGCTTCGTATAAAGTTACAGCAACGGTATTAGATAAATTCAGGCTTCGACTGGCAGGCAACATCGGCACTCGAACTCGCTGCTCATCCGGCAAACTAGCCAAAATACTATCCGGTAAACCCCGCGTTTCAGGACCAAACAACAAAGCATCACCCTCCTGAAACTGCAGCTCAGAATAACAACGCTTACTTTTCGTGGTTAATGCATAAATTTTATGATAGCTTGCATTCTCTAAAAAAGCATTAAGGTCTGCATGCACTTTTATTTCAGCCCATTCATGATAGTCTAAACCTGCTCTACGCAATTTTTTATCATCCAACTCGAAACCTAAAGGTTGCACTAAATGTAATTTAGCGCCAGTATTCGCACACAAGCGAATAATATTCCCTGTGTTTGCAGGTATTTCCGGTTCAAAAAGTACAATATTTAACATATCTGTTATTTAGCCATGAAAAAAGGCAAAAAAGCCTGATTGGCTCCCTCTAGGTATCTTCGAGGCGTGCAATCAGGCTGCTTATTTATTGACTAACGGCAACTGGCTCTAAGCTCCAGATTTCGTCACTATAATTTTTAATCGTACGGTCAGTAGAGAATTTACCACTGTTTGCAGTATTAATAATACTCATACGCGTCCAAAGGTCTTTATCTTGATAAGCCGCTTCAACTCGCTTTTGCGCATCAACAAAGCTACGGAAATCTGCAATTGTCATCCAAAGATCATCTGGGCTTTTAATTGAGTTAATAACATCATCAAAAATACCCGGCTCAAACTGATTAAAATGACCACATTCAAGTAAGTTCATTACTCGCTGTAAATCTTCATCCTGATTAATAATATTTATAGGATTGTAGTGATCCCGTAAGGCTTCGACTTCAGCCTCTGTTAAGCCAAATAAGAAGAAATTATCATCGCCTACCTCTTCACGAATTTCTATATTAGCACCATCCAAAGTACCAATAGTCAAAGCGCCGTTCATCATGAATTTCATGTTGCCGGTACCTGAAGCTTCTTTTCCCGCTGTAGAAATTTGCTCAGACAAATCGGCGCCAGGACAAATCTTTTCCATCGCTGAGACACGATAATTTGGCATAAAAACCAGCTTTAACTTCTGGCCTACCTCAGGATCATTATTAATGACATCCGCAACATTATTAATTAATTTAATAATACGTTTTGCCATATAGTAGCCCGGAGCCGCCTTGCCACCAATTAAAACGCAACGATCTGTCCAGTTTGCCGTATCACCACGTTTAATACGATCATACAGATGAACGACATGTAAGACATTCAATAATTGGCGCTTATACTCATGAAACCGCTTAACTTGTACATCAAATAAAGCATTGACATTCAGATCTATATCAAACTCTGTCTTTTTATAATCAATCAGTCTTTGTTTGGCATTTTGCTGTAATTCATACCATTTTTTACAAAACTTTTTATCATTAACAAATTTTTCTAATTTCTTTAATTCCGACAAGTCGGTAATCCATTTATCGCCAATTGTTTCGGTAATAAATTTAGCTAGCTCTGGATTACATCCAGCAAGCCATCTTCGCGGTGTGACCCCGTTAGTTTTATTATTAAATTTCTCTGGCCATAAATCATAGAAATCTTTAAATAATCCCTCTTGTAAGAGCTTAGAATGTAACTCAGCAACACCATTGACAGAAAAACTACCAACAATAGCAAGAAATGCCATCCTAACCTGCTGCCCTTGACCTTCTTCAATTAATGACATACGAGCTAAGCGCTCATTATCACCTGGCCAATGCGAAGAAACTTCGGCAAGGAAGTGAGCATTTATTTCATAAATAATTTCCATGATCCGCGGCAATAATCGCTCAAATAAACTAACCGACCACTTCTCAAGCGCTTCAGGTAATAAAGTATGATTTGTATAAGCCATCGTATGACGTGTAATCTCCCAGGCATCAGACCATTTCAATCCATGAGTATCTATTAAAATACGCATCAACTCAGCAACAGCAACACTCGGATGTGTGTCATTTAATTGAAAGCAATTTTTTTCTGCGAAATTAGCAAAGTTATTACCATGCCGCCCAACCCAGTTAGCAACAATATCTTGTAAACTAGCTGAGGCGAGTAAGTACTGCTGCTGTAGACGCAATGACTTACCATTTTCATTAGCATCATTAGGGTAAAGCACCATACTGATGTTTTCTGCGGTATTTTTTGCTGCAACTGACTCAGCATAATCACCCGCATTAAACTCTTCTAAATTAAACTCTTCTGTAGCCGTTGCTTTCCATAGACGCAAGGTGTTGACCGTACCATTTTGATAACCAGGTATCGGGGTATCATAAGGCACCGCAAGAATATCGGTAGTATCAATCCAAGATCTACGCTTGATGCCTTTCTCATTGGTCGATTCCTCAACACGACCGCCAAACTTAATGCGATGGGTATATTCGGGGCGTTCTATTTCCCATACATTACCATTTTTTAACCAATGGTCTGGGCGCTCAACTTGCTCGCCATTAACAATAACTTGGCTGAACATTCCATACTCATAGCGTAAACCATAGCCCGTGACCGGCAATTGTAAAGTTGCACAGCTATCAATAAAACAAGCGGCTAACCGGCCCAAGCCACCATTCCCTAATCCCGCATCAGGCTCACTTTCAATTAACTCTTCTATTTCCAAGCCTAAATCATACATTGCTTCAGCAACTGCATCGGTAATGCCTAAATTAAGCATGGCATTACTTAAGGTTCTACCCATTAAAAATTCCATGGATAAATAATAGGCTTTCTTACAATCGGACTCTCTATAAGTATTGTAAGTATTTTTCCAATGCTCCACTAAGCGATCACTAATTGCTAAAGAAAGAGCTTCATACGCATAATGCGGCGAACGGCAATGCTCATCACGGCCTAATCGGTGACTGTAATAACGCTTAAAATCTGCGATAAAGTCTTTTTTTTCTAAACCCAAATCAGGCAGACTGGTAATACTCTCGCATGGATTACTTTTAGTGAAGGTATTATGTGGCATAGTATTCATGAATTAAAAGTTAAAGATTATTTTAGATCTAAATAGCTGACAACCATTAATAGCAATAAGCTTAGATCTCATGGACCGGCAAACTTTGGCTAATTAAAAGCGAATCTTGGAAATACCAAACAGCTCAAAAGATCTTATCTTTCACTACTTAGGAATGAATAGAATAGAACACAATTCATTCCCTAACTAGCTAGTCAATTAGCTATTGGCTTTCAGTATTGAATACAATTGATCTTTCAATTTCAGCCTTTTGAGTTTCAAATCTTGCACCACTTCATCAGAGGGAGTTTCAATACTTTGCTGTATACGAACTAACTCATGAGCCAATTCATCATACTCATCAAATAAACACCTAAAATGATTATCACTGATTTTTAACTCATGAATTCTGTCATTGTATTCCGGAAATTCATGACGCAAATCGTGTAGCTCTCCAAACATAGCATGTCTCCTAATTTTAGACTTCATATTCTCAAAATATATCATTTTAAGAAAAATAATATTTCAATTTGTTACAACTAATCAAGCCACTTTTTATAGTTGCAGGCTTACAAGCCTTACAGAACCAGTAGGTCTAGCAGCATATTAACACTCATTATTTGCAATTTAATCTTATTATGCTTAAAGTTTCCCATGACACTGCTTGTACTTAAGGCCAGACCCACACGGACAAGGCTCGTTACGGCCTACTTTTTTATCTTCACGAACAAATGGCGCCTCTGGCTCTATTTCACTTGGACCATCTTGCGAGTCTATTGCTTCGCCAATTGAGCCTAAAGCACTTTCCGCTTCTGCATGCTCAAAATGCATTTCTTGAGGGACTTGGCGTTGCTCATCAATCGCCTCTACATCTTCAGGCTCAGTGACTTTAACTTTAGAAATAATAGCGATTACTTCATGTTTAATTTGATCCAATAAAGCAGTAAACATATCAAACGCTTCACGCTTATATTCTTGCTTTGGATCTTTTTGTGCGTAGCCTCTAAAATGAATTCCTTGACGCAAACTATCCATCGCAGCCAGATGCTCTTTCCAACTATTATCCAGTACTTGCAGCATAACAGATTTTTCGAAATGTCGCATCACATCAGGCGAAGCCATTTCTTCTTTAGCTTTATAATTCTGCGCAACCAGCTCTATAATTGCATTTTTTAATGATTCTTCATGCAAGCTTGCATCTTCTTCAAGCATTTTAGCTACAGGAATAGTGACATCAAACTCATCTTTCAAATGTGTTTCTAAGCCGCTTATATTCCATTGCTCTTCCATTGTTTTCGGCGGAATATACTTAGTAATCACATCACTAATTACATCAACTCGAATAGCTTCAATAATTTCGCTAATATCATCAGATGCCATTAACTCATCGCGTTGCTTATAGATAACTTTGCGCTGATCATTAGCAACATCATCATAAGCAAGAATCTCTTTGCGCATGTCAAAGTTTCGTCCCTCAACTTTTTTCTGCGCATTTTCTATAGCGCGCGTCACCCAAGGATGTTCAATTGCCTCACCTTCGTCCATGCCTAATTTTTTCATCAAACCACCAACTCTTTCGGAAGCAAAGATGCGCATTAAGTCATCTTCTAATGACAAATAAAATCGGCTAGACCCGACATCGCCTTGCCTGCCAGAACGTCCACGCAACTGATTATCAATACGACGCGACTCATGCCTTTCCGAACCAATAACATGCAACCCGCCGCTCTGTAGTACACGTTCATGCAAATCTAACCACTGGCCTTTAACCTCATCGATTTCCGCCTGTGATGGACTTTCACCTAGCGCAGCAATTTGCGCCTCCATATTGCCACCCAAGACAATATCCGTACCACGCCCTGCCATATTGGTTGCGATGGTAACCGCCGCCGGCATACCTGCCTGCTCAATAATATGAGCTTCGCGCTCGTGTTGTTTAGCATTCAACACTTCATGCTTAATCTTAGACTGACTCAAAATACTCGAAATTAACTCAGAGTTTTCTACTGAGGTTGTACCAACTAAAACTGGCTGTCCGCGCTTCACACAGTCTTTTATATCTTCAGTAATGGCTAAATATTTTTCTTTTGCAGTTAAATAAACCAAATCGCCTTTGTCTACTCTGCTCATAGGTCTGTGTGTCGGAATAACAACCACTTCCAGCCCATAAATTTTATTTAATTCAAATGATTCAGTGTCAGCTGTACCCGTCATACCAGATAATTTCTCATATAACCGAAAATAGTTCTGAAAAGTAATTGACGCTAACGTTTGATTTTCACTTTGTATTGTTGTGCCTTCTTTAGCCTCCATCGCCTGATGCAGGCCTTCCGACCATCGTCGACCCGGCATTATGCGTCCAGTAAACTCATCGACAATAATAACTTCATTATTTTGTACAATATAATCAACATCACGATGAAATAAAACATGTGCTCTTAATGAAGCATTGAGGTAATGCATCAATCTTATATTCGCTGGCTCATATAAACTAGCGCCTTCCTCCAGCAAGCCATGCTCGACCAACAAAGACTCGATATGCTCATGACCAGATTCAGTTAAATGTAACTGCCTTGATTTTTCATCTACAGTAAAATCACCAGGTCCTGACTCCTCACCTTCTTTTTCACCGTCTTTCCTTTCTACCTTAGTAAGTAGCGGAACAATTTCATTGGTTTTTAAATATATTTCAGTACTATCGTCTGTTGGCCCAGAAATAATTAAAGGCGTTCTTGCCTCATCAATTAAAATTGAGTCAACCTCATCCACTATGGCAAAATGTAGGCCTCGCTGAACTTTCTGCTCAATACTGAACGCCATATTATCGCGTAAATAATCAAAACCAAATTCATTATTCGTTCCATAAGTAATATCAGCCGCATAGGCCTGTTTGCGAGCATTATGACCTAACTCACTAACAATCACTCCAGTCGTTAAACCAAGAAAGTCATATAGCTGCCCCATCCAAGCTGAATCTCGCGCAGCTAAGTAGTCATTCACGGTTACAACATGCACACCTTTCCCAGGAAGGGCATTTAAATATGCCGCGAGAGTAGCCATTAAGGTCTTACCTTCGCCTGTTTTCATCTCAGCAATTCGACCATCGTTTAAAACCATGCCGCCAATCAGTTGCACATCAAAATGACGCATATTGAAAACGCGCGCTGATGCTTCACGTACAGTTGCAAAAGCTTCAGGTATCAGGTTATCAAGCTTTTCACCTTGCTGCAATCGCTCTCTAAACTCTTGTGTTTTTGCCTGTAATGCTGCATCAGTTAATTGCTCATACTCTTCAGCCAACTTATTAACAAGCTTTACTATTTTGCTTTTCTTCTTAACTAACCGATCATTACGGCTACCTACGACAAATTTAACGAGCTTACCCAGCATCCTTCTTTCCCAATGTGAAATTCTTAATTAGACTTTATATCAAACTTCAATTATATCCTGTTTACTAACTATCGGACATACCATTAATAGCTTTATATCTATATAAAGTGCCTCTTTATGTTTCTAAAACCAACTACTTAATCATTATATCAACAAATTTTGGGCATAAAAAAACCCCTGCTACTTGCGTAACAGGGGTTTTAGCTTTATTTAATTCCTACTTAGTAAACTAAGTATTCAATCAATTAGATGAAAGAAGGAATTAATGGAGCATCTACCATAGTCATTTGACGGTTACCATCTTCATCAAAGAAGAATAGTAAGCCAGCAAAACGACTATCTGGATCGTAAATCAAATCAGCTAAACGATAAACTTCCCATGCAGCATCAGAAGCTGTAACTTCTACAGTTCTAGTCTCACCTGGAGCTAGAGGACTGTTATCAGAAACAGTTAAACCTTCTTCAGCTAAGATATCATCAGGATAACCTGATTCATCTTCAAGAACGTCAGCATCTAAGAAACGAACCGATGCAGTGTTGAACTCACCTAAACGAACAGCTGAATCGCCATTGTTAGTAATAGTCAACGTCATTTGCATTGCACGACCTGGAACACGGTATGTAGCATCTTCAACTTTAACTGAAACAGTAGCTTCAGGCATTTGAATTGGCTTGATACCACGCATTAAACCAGCCTGTAGAGGAGTAGTAATTGGATACTCTTCGTTAGTTGCGCCCATTGAGTACATTAGTAAACCTAAAGTACCAACAGCAAAAGCAATTGCAACTTTCTTATCAGTAGCGCTAATTAAAGTATCAGCTTTACCAGAAGAAACTGCGATGTGACGAGGAATAAACATTGGACGTTTAATCCAAAATACTAACCATGCAAGACCAATCGCATACCAAAGAGCATGCCAGAAATATACGTTATCTAAAGCGTAAGTTTCTAGATCGATTGTTTTACCTGTCAATGTAGTTAAAGGGTTTGTAAAGTCACCCATAGTACCAGTAATAGTTACCCATTTACCTGGTCCAATGATTGGTCCACCACCTTCAACGTTCATCATAGTATGTACGTGCCAGTCACCTGGACGACGCGCTTTTAATAATACTTTGAACTCATAAGTATCGCCAAGCTCTAGAGAAACAGAACGTGGAACTAATTGACCACCAATCCAAGAGCCTGCACGAATAAATACAGGACCAGGAATACCGATGTTCAAAAAAGATACTTCAGGCTTATCAACAGTTTCAGGCCATCCAGCGAAAACGTGGAATTTACCAGAAATAGTCATAGTGTCGTTAACAGCAACCTCATCTTTTGACCAGTTAAGATCAAACCAGTGAATAGTACGCATACGCATGAACGCTGCTTGAGACTTTTCACCATGTGCAGATGCAGTAGGCGTATAGAACATCGCTGATGTTACTGCCATTAGCAAAGCGACAAATGATAGTTTAGCTATCTTGTCTTTAATTGTTTTCATATATCTCCTCCAAACTAGAGAAATTAATTTTCGTTATATTGGCAAACAAACTGTCTTTTACCAATTTATAATTATTATTTAGATGCCTTCGCCAGCTACGAAATCAGTTTTTGCAAACCAACGTCCAAAATAATGCCACAAGAAGTAAATAATAATAGAAACGAAAGCTGAGAAGAACGCAGATACTGGAGCAACATCTTTACCAAATGTTCTTAAAGTACCTTTTTCAACCATTCTGATGTACTCAGGAGTACCAGTACGTACGTAGTGATAACCTTGTAAATCAGCTAGTGTAAACATCATACCGTTATATTCAACAGGTACGTGTAGTGGAGCAATGATTGGCCAGTTACCTGGGTAGAAAACTAAACCCCAAGCCATACCACCAACAACAGCTGTTAATACAAAGCTGCTAGAAAGCATTAGTATGACATCAAGAAGGATAGCGCCAGGAATTAAGTTAGAAGGGAAACAGAAGTTCACTGGGAAGTAAGTCCAACCCCAGAAGTTTAAATATCTGTTGATCCACTCACCTAACATAAGAGCAAGAACACAAACTACCGCACCGAAAGGTAGACGGTAACGGAACCACAAACATGCTTGAACAGCAGCAGGGAAAGTGATTGATACGATTGGTGCTACAGTTACCCATAGACGTCTATCTTTCCAATCCGTCCAGAAATCCCAGTCACCACCAGTTAACATATAATGAATATGATATCCACCCAGTATAGCAGTGAATAATGTAAAGAGAATCATCCAGTCTAACGCACGTGAAACTTGAACTGCTTCAGCGCGAGAGCGTACAGCTGATTGAGATGCACTCATTCGCTTACCTCCAAAAAATTATTTTTATTATCATTATCTCTCATCCATCTCACCACTCATTGAGAGTGGCGAGACAAGGAGATAACAAGTTTACTTACTATTTCTTAAATCAAATCTAAATTAAGCTAGATCTTTTTTAAGTAGTTTAGTTAAAGCATTTACTTCAGTATTTACAACACCCATAATACCTAGAGCAGCCCATCCGAAGAATACGAAGCCGTAGTGTAAAGGTGCAACAAATAACTCTTCCATAAACCAGAAAGTGTGACCCCACTCATTCAAACCTACGTTAGGTAGAATCATGAAAGGACCAATTACTGATACCATGTACATTAAAGATAAACCTTCTTGATAAGCAGGCAGTCTAGTTTTAGCATATAAGAACGCAGATACACCAGTAATGATGTAAATTGGGTATGCTAAATAGAACTCAATAATATGACTTGGTGTAAAGTCAGTATCACGAACGATAGTTTGATGCCATGTACCATCTTGCTCTGTGAAGTATGAAGCACCCCAGTAGATAGCCCAACCGTACATTACTAACCATGTCCAGTGAGTAAAATGTCTTCTTAACTCTTCACGAGGAGTGATAGACATAACTTTACGATCACGTGTTTTCCAGATATATCCCCATAGTGCAGAAGCAATCACTACTTCCATAACTAATTCGATATATAACATATTCATCCAATATGTTTCGAACTCAGGTGCAAATGAATCTAAACCAGCAGACCATCCGTAAACACCTTCATACCAACGGATAAATGCATAAAAAACCAAATAAAGCGTTAAACCTGCGAACACGTTAACTTTATTTAGCAGTGGAGCTTCTGAAGCATCAGCTTTCACTGAATCAGTAGTAGCAGCCATTATTACCTCCTAAAAGTAAATATATAACCTTCCAACAAATGTTGGAAGCATTGTTTACGTCCTATAACATCACAGTTAATGATGACACCATTCCATTTGGGTGTACTTAATTCTATCAATTTTAAACATCATGTCAAGATATTCTACGCTGCAATTAGCATCGAGCCGATACAAAAAATACATCATATTGATAGTTATAGGTTTTCTATTTACATCCCCCCCCCTGCAATATAATACAACTACATTCTCTTAATACTGAATACTAGGCTTTGTTATATTCACGTGCCTCCAAATTCATAACTCAGCATTAATATTTCAATATTTTTTACTTTGACTCTCGCCAGCAGAAAAAACAACCTAAGCTTATCTGCGACCACCCAAACCAAACCCAATCTTTTATTAATACACCACATCTCTCTAATCTGTATTTATTTGTATACAATGAAATATACTCTCTTTTATTTTCTGCTAAAATGAACAGATTGTTAACTTTCACAGCGCAAAACAGACATGAAAAAAAAATTTCTCACTCCCATCTTATTTATTGCTGCTCTTATTGGATTGATCATGTTCCAAAAAGAAGCCGTTATGCCCTTTGCTAAGAAAGTAGTTTCTTCTGATCTTTTTCTAGTGGACTCGGAAGACAAAGGGAGCCCATTTGCCGGCAGCACAACTATGACTAACTACGCCTTCATGCAGTGTAATAAGGAAATTAGAGAAAAGATAGATAGCGAAACTAATATCACCTTCCCAGCCCAACCACTACAATCTTGGTCGCTGGGAAATTATAGATATATTATTAATGCAGAAATCGAATTAAGCCCCCCTTCAGGTGCTGCTTTTTTCAAAAAATATGCCTGTCAAATACAGTACGAGGAAGAGTCCAACCTAGAAGCGGTCATGGATTCTGACAACTGGTCAGTAACTGGAATTTCTGGGCTTTAAATATACACAGCTTCGTTTATAGCTCTGCGGCTATAAACGACTCCACTTATGAGCGCTGCAGATGAAATAATTGATACACTGTCATCTGCGACATCGGCCTTCAGCATGTATTTTAAAAGGCGGTATTCAGGCTCGGCTATTAATACCGGGCCTCCGGGTCCACCTCGACCACGCACCCAAAACCCAGCATGCTCAAAGCTCCCACAAATGGCTCTACGGCTCTTGAGGATAAACAATAACCTCGTTCGCTACAGCCAACATTGGTAACAACCCTTCGCCTACCGCGGGCTATCAGCGCATCCGTGACTGACAACAGAGTGCCAGTGTCTCTGAATATTTACACAGACAAGGCTTAATATTTAATATAGCTTTTATAAACTTTTAATTGTCCACTTGCATCAAAAGCAAGCACCCTGAAAGGCTCTACCTGCCCCCTCATCTCCATTCCTGGTGTGCCCACCACCATTCCCGGAACCGCTAACCCTTTGATATTATATTGGTTTTTTAACATAGTCTTTATATCGCCCGCAGGGACATGCCCTTCGACAACATAGCCATTAATAATAGCGGTATGGCATGAGGCCAAGGACGAAGTCACTCCGTATTGATCCTTTATTCCTTGCACATCATCAATAATATAATCCGTCACATTAAAACCATGCGTACTTAAATGCGTCAACCACTTAGCACAACAACCGCAAGTAGAACTTCTGTAGACCACAATATCTCGATCACCCTTATCCAGACTCTCAGTCTTTTCATTCCAAGTACTTTGAGCATAACTTACGCTCATGCTATGAATAATTAGCGCCACCCACATAAACCGCTTCATTTTTATTCCTACTGGTGATATTTAGCACTCAAATCATGCACCGCATCAACCATCGCTTTAACATGCTCCGGATTAATATCGGGCAAGATGCCGTGCCCTAAATTAAATACATGCCCTGACCCAGCACCATATTTTTCCAATATCATACCTACTTTTGCTTTAATAACTTCTGGATTAGCATAAAGTGTAATTGGATCCATATTTCCCTGTAATGCAACTCGACCACCTACCCGTGCGCGCGCTAATTTTAAATCCGTCTGCCAATCTAATCCTAAAGCATCATATCCAGTATCCGCCATTGCTTCTAACCACTGACCCCCACCTTTTGTAAATAAGATTGTAGGCACTTTTTGCCCATTAATATCAGTATTTAATAAGGCTCGCACTTGTTGAGCATAGCGCAAAGAAAATTCTATATATTCTTCCGTACCCAGGGACCCGCCCCAGGTATCAAAGAGCATTACCGCTTGAGCACCAGCGGCAATTTGCGCATTTAAATAAGAAGCAACAGACTGAGCCAGCTTATCCAGCATTTTATGCATCAATAGAGGCTGCTCAAACATCAATCCTTTTACTTTAGAAAACGTCTTACTACTGCTACCTTCAACCATATAAGTAGCCAATGTCCATGGACTTCCAGAAAAGCCTATTAAAGGCACACGGCCGTTTAAATTTTTTCTAATTAAACGAACGGCATCCATAACATACTTTAATTCTATTTCTGGATCTGGAATTGGTAGCTTATCAATATCTCCCCCAGTCCTAACTGGCCGCTCAAATTTTGGACCTTCTCCTTCGGTAAAATACAAGCCCAACCCCATCGCATCAGGAATAGTTAAAATATCCGAAAACAAAATAGCAGCATCAAAATCAAAACGCTCTAAAGGCTGCAAAGTCACTTCACAGGCAAGCTCTGGATTGGTACAGAGATTCATAAAACTGCCTGCTTGTGCCCGCAACTCACGGTATTCGGGCAAATAGCGGCCAGCTTGGCGCATCATCCATATAGGCGTTTTATCTACAGGCTCCTTCAATAAAGCTCGAATAAATCTATCATTTTTTAATTCATTCATTTCCTAACTCCTTATACTGTTTATCTATCGTCTATACGTGACTGTTACAAATCTTTTTGGATTGCAGAAAACGCCCTAGGCCATGATTTTTGCAATTCTTTCGGTAATTTTTTCATTTGTTTTTTGGCTTCTGCTAATGAAGCAAAAACGCCATAAAACAAGACATAGCTTCTTGACTGGTTAACCTTCTTTTCTAAATAAAAGGTCTTAACTCCCAATTGCAGGTACTTTTCTTGCTCTTCGAGTAATTTGTTTTTTGCCGACAAAGACATTAATTGCAAGGTATATTGCTGTTTTTGTTGTGCCAAAACCCACTTTCGATCATCTTGCTCATTTAATACGGAAACAGAATCTTCAGCTTTCTTCACCAGCTCAACTTTAATTACTTCGACCTGACTTGCTTGTTCAACTAAGACTTCATCTTCCTTCAATTTATCAAGTTTATCTGGCTCCACTGTCTTTTCAATCAGGGGAGGCGCACTAACGGTTACAGGCA
>JACUUF010000217.1 GCA_014859465.1 Methyloprofundus sp. | reverse complement strand
CATTTTTTAATATGCCATAAATTAAAATAATTTAATTAAACGCATAATAAGTGCATTATTTTATATCCTTGACTATCCAGCCCACCAACTTGAAAAATAAGTGTAAACTATCGCTTATCGCTAGTCACATAACCCATAGGCGCAGATGAAAGAGCACACTGTAGATACACGTATTTCCCCCGAAGGGCATTTAGCCGTTTTATCGCGCGCTGAAGTTAATAAATTATTAGATACCAGTCAGGGCGGCTTATATGCACTACTGCATAATTGTGCCCTTGCCGTTTTAAACTGCGGCAGTGACTCAGATGACGGCAAAGAACTGCTTGCGCGTTACAGCGACTTTGCTATTAAGGTTATTCAAGAAGAACGCGGCATTAAACTAGAACTAACCGCAGCGCCAGCTATTGCTTTTGTCGATGGCGAAATGATTAAGGGGATTCGCGAGCACTTATTTGCAGTACTACGCGATATTGTCTACGTTAGTGACGAGATTAATGATAATCCAAAATTTAATCTGCAAAGCTCGGAAGGCGTAACCAATGCGGTCTTTCATATTCTGCGCAATGCCAATATTATTCAACAACGCAGCGACCCGAAGCTCGTCGTCTGTTGGGGTGGGCACTCGATCTCGCGCGCAGAGTACGTGTACACCAAAAAAGTAGGCTATCAATTAGGCTTGCGTGCCATGGACATTTGCACCGGTTGCGGCCCTGGTGCAATGAAAGGCCCGATGAAAGGCGCGGCAATTGGTCACGCAAAACAACGTATCAGCCATGGGCGCTATATTGGCATTACCGAACCGGGTATAATCGCCGCTGAATCGCCTAATCCTATCGTTAATGATCTGGTTATTTTACCGGACATCGAAAAGCGCCTCGAAGCATTCGTGCGCACCGGACATGGCATTATTGTCTTTCCTGGTGGCGCAGGCACAGCCGAAGAAATTCTGTATCTGCTGGGTATTTTATTGCACCCTGAAAATGCAGAAATGCCCTTTCCACTTATTTTCACTGGCCCGAAACCCTCAGCTGACTACTTTAATCAGATCAATGAATTTATCGGCGATACCTTAGGTTTTGAAGCGCAACAGCGCTATAAAATTATTATCGATGACCCAGCCAGGGTGGCCAGAGAAATGAAGTTGGGCATTCGTCAAGTGCGTGAATTTCGAAAAAGCAAAACCGATGCTTATTATTTTAATTGGGGCTTAAAAATTGACACCGAATTTCAACAAACTTTTCTGCCCACCCATGAAAATATGGCAGGACTCGCATTACATAAAAATCAAGAGAAACACCTGTTAGCCGCCAATCTGCGCCGGGTATTTTCTGGTATCGTTGCGGGCAACGTCAAAGATGAAGGTATTCGCGCCATAGAACAGTATGGTCATTTTGAAATCAGGGGCGATAAAGAAATTATCGCGCCGATTGATGCTTTATTGACGGCTTTTGTCAATCAGCATAGGATGAAATTACCCGGTAAAACTTACGTACCTTGTTATAAAATGGTGCCGTAAAGGAGCAGCAAGTGACATTATCCTCACCCATAAAACAATTAGCTCTAAGCAATGCAGCATTAATAAAATTCTCAACTGTAGCCGGCATGACGCTTGCGCAATACAAGAAAAGCAGTGCAACATTTTCCCGGTATTGCACTCTAGTTTTGAGGCTTATTAAAAATCGCATGCTAGGCTACTTTTTCTTAATACTCTTCGCACCCATTTTAAGCGCGACTGAAATACCTGTGATTGCCGCAGCCAGCAATATTAAATTTGCGCTAGAAGAGATTGCAACAGCTTTTCATCAAGAGACCGGGAAATCACTGCATATCAGTTACGGCTCATCGGGTAATTTGACGCGTCAAATTCAACAAGGCGGCCCGTTCGAATTATTTTTATCAGCGAATACTCGCTATGTTGAACAACTTTATCAACAACACAAAACCTTAGCTCAAGGTCAAGTTTTTGCCTTGGGTCGTTTAGCCTTATTAACGCCGATTAACTCCGACTTACTACTCGACGACCAGCTAAACGGGCTTAAGAACGCACTACAATCGGGACAATTGCAGCGCATAGCCATCGCCAATCCCGAACATGCTCCCTTTGGCATTGCAGCCCGCGAAGCATTACAAAAACAACAGCTTTGGGACGCTTTCCAGGCCCATTTAATCTTAGGAGAAAATGTCGCACAAGCGACTCAATTTGCCAGCTCTGGCGCAGCGCAAGTGGGTCTGGTTTCTTATTCTTTAGCGCTTGCACCCGCCTTGAAAAATCGCGTACGCTACGCCTTAATCTCTGATGCACTACACCAACCATTACAACAAACCGCCGTCCTATTAAATAATGCAGGCGATACTGCCCAGTTATTTTTCCATTATCTATTACAAGAAAAAGCCCAAGGCATTTTATCTCGCCATGGCTACACCACACCCTAAGTATTCCTCCCTATGGACTGGCAAGCATTAGCCTTATCGATAAAATTAAGCTTGGTAACACTGCTATTTTTACTACCTATCGGCATTCTATTAGGCCGTTGGCTAGCCTATCGCCAGTTTTGGGGTAAATCCTTATTGCAAAGCTTATTAGCTTTGCCTTTAGTGCTGCCACCGACTGTACTCGGCTATTATCTTTTAGTCGCTTTCAGTCCCAATCAAGGCCTAGGGCTTTGGCTAGTGAATACCTTTGGCGCAACACTGATTTTTAATTTCCAAGGCTTAGTATTTGCCTCTATCATTTTTAATCTGCCTTTTGCCATTCAGCCCATGCAACGTGCTTTTGCGGCAATTCCAGCGGAAATCCGTGAAGCTGCTGCCTGCTGCGGTATGAAGCCCAGTCTAGTGTTATGGAAAATTGAACTGCCTTTGGCTTGGCCAGGTATCGTTTCTGCCATGGTTATTTGTTTTGCGCATACTTTGGGTGAATTCGGCATCGTCTTAATGGTCGGCGGCAACATACCCAGCGAAACACAAACTATCGCCATTGCCATTTATGACCGTGTGCAATCCTTCGATGATCATGCCGCTGCCATTATGTCTTTTAGCTTATTGCTGTTCTCAATACTGACTATTTCTTGCACTTATTGGCTAGCGGCACGTGGCGAACACAGACATGACTGATTCAGCGATTCAGATCAGCCTACAACAAGCCGCTCCTATTCCTCTCTCCGTACAACTAGACTGTAAGTCAGGTGAATTGCTCGCCTTAGTTGGCCCATCAGGCAGCGGAAAAACCACCGTTTTACGGGCTATTGCCGGCTTATATCAAGCACAAAATGCGACGATTATTTGTCAAGATGAAGTTTGGCAAAACAGTGCGCAAAATCTTTTTTTAGCACCATACCAACGGCATGTAGGCTTAGTATTTCAAAATTATGCCTTGTTTCCACATATGACCGTATTGGAAAATATTCAACAAGCCATTACCCATCTACCAAAACAGCAGCGTCACGCTCAAGCACTTGAACTGCTAAAAAAAGTACACCTTAAAGGCTTAGAGCAACGTTACCCAAAAAAGCTATCAGGCGGTCAACAACAGCGCGTTGCCGTTGCTCGCGCCTTAGCCAGACAACCCAAAGTATTATTGTTAGATGAGCCCTTTTCTGCTGTAGATCAAGTCACTCGCCGAAAACTGTATCGCGAACTACTCGCCCTGAGAAAATCGCTCGCTGTACCCATGATTTTAGTTACCCACGATTTAGAAGAATCAAGCTTGCTCGCCGACCGTATCGCGCTCTTGCATAAGGGAAGAATTCTACAAACTGGCGCCCCTGAATGGGTCGCAGCGCACCCTAAAAGTGCGACTATCGCACGTTTAATGGACCAGCAAAACTTATTCACCGCACAAGTCATCAGCCATGATCACGCAGCCCAAAAAACCCACTTACGCTGGCATGGCATGGCAATCGAAGCAGCTTATCAAGCGCAATTTCCAATCAACGAGCCGGTCTGCTGGATGATTCAATCAGGCAATATTTTATTGCATAGGCGCGGCCGGCCATCTAACGGAAACAACGAAAACCCGCTGCAAGGTCAAATTACTGAATATATGGAAAGCAGTAGCTTAGCTTTCTTGCGCGTACAAATTGCTAGTCACGCTGACATTCACATTGCCATCAATGTACCGCTACATGTCGCTAAAAGTAACGCTTTGGCATTACATGAAAGCATTGGCATTTCCTTACTCAGTGAAGGAATACATTTAATGCTTTATCAAGCTTTGCGTAGTCAAAGTTGATTTTCTATGAAAATACATTTGCAACTAGATAGTTTCAATCAATGGCTGACAACGCTAAAACTTGAGCTCATTCAATCCCCTCACTCAGTAATAAATAGCCGCGATTTTCTACTGTATCAAAAGTGCGCATTGCGCTAATCAATAACTCAGATTTTACCCAAACCCAATCGGCTTTATTCGGGGTAACATCCATAACTAAAAAAGAATCCGATGCCTTATGATACGCCACTAAGGGTGAAAGATGGCCACCGCCAGGCTGATTTAAAACCGTGCGTTGGTAATTAATAATGACATAATCATCCGCTGTCCTTAAGTTGTCTATTAACTCCGCTTTAATCACTTGATCGCTCATGCCTTGCTGAACAACAACTACTTTAGTGCTTACTCCATGCGCAGTAAATAACGCCCCTAATTGGCGTAACTGAAAGCCTCGATCTTTTTTCCCCTTACCATGATTGCCAACAAGGACTTTACCTTGGGCATCTTGCAATGCCTCACCTAAAACTAAAGCTCTTGATTTAGGGCTTTTTATGAAAATATTATTTTGCGTATAGCGCTGAAAAAGCGGACTCCATTTACCATTAGCCGCAATAAACTGCCGATCTGCATCATTTAACAAACTACTATCTTCCGGCAAACTTATTGCGCCATTACGCACTCGCAGAGCATTAAGCACAATAGCCGCTGATGCTGGTCCACAAAACAGCTTATTGTTTTGGCTTTCAAAATGATTCGCTAACTTAAAAAAATCGACTTTATATTGCGACTCTTTCAGGCGTTTAACGCCTTCATCTGATCCCCAGTTAACCATAGTTTGGTCAATGCTTTTTTGTGGCGTTGCTATCGTGGTGCAAGCACTAAGCGTTACAATCATGGCAATACAAATAATAACACGAGTGTATTTTTTGAGCGTAATAAACATAATAAGTCATTGATAATAAAGTAGGATCGGTATATTTTACAAAAAGCACAGCATAGCTGTCTATCAAAAAGACACTGCAAGCTCATTTTCTATAAGGCAAAAAAAAACCTGTTACATTGCTGTAACAGGTTTTTTTTAAAATATGGAGCTGGTGATGGGAATCGAACCCGCGACCTACTGATTACAAATCAGTTGCTCTACCGATTGAGCTACACCAGCTTAATAAGCTCTTAACAGCACTTTCATCCATAAAAGTGTTTCTTTAAATTGGAGCTGGTGATGGGAATCGAACCCGCGACCTACTGATTACAAATCAGTTGCTC
>JACUUF010000216.1 GCA_014859465.1 Methyloprofundus sp. | reverse complement strand
AAGTCGAATTTGGACTCAATATTTACACATGATTACAGATTTAACCCACTACCCCTAGTTTTACGCGCATATCATGATTGCCCGCGAGAATGTGAACTTTCGCACCGCTATCGATTAATAAGCGGATGCAACGCAGCAATCTTAAATTACTCGGTCCTTTATCGAAACAATCACCACCAATCACGAAATGTGCTTTGCGGCCTGCCTGAGTTAACCTAAATTGCTGGTCATAAGCACCGGTTTTTTTGATACCGCCGGAGGCAACCAATGAGGCAATAAAGGCATCAGCGTCAGCATGTAAATCAGAAAAGAAAAAAACCGGCGCTTTAGGCCATATCCAAGGGTTTTCATGCAAGCTTTGTTGTAATTGTTCAACCAGCCCAACTGAGCTACTGAGATCTTTGCCTGAAGAATGCACTTTGCCTAATGGCCAGTTTTGGGTCTTTTTAGGAAGCAAAGTACTAATCCATTTTTGGCCTTTGTATGAGGGTAATTTAAGTGCATTAAACATAGGTTTTAATCCGTAAATTGACTGTGTGTACTTCTAACTTTCCATGCCCCCGCAATATGTTTCCAGCTATTTTCTGCTTGATATTCTATAAAAATAGGTTGGCAATGAAACATACTCAACTGGCTGATTTGTGCATATTGCAATAAACCTAAATGATAGGCGGCATGGCGAAAAGCGGCGCCATGACCGACAAATATTTTTATTTGATCAGTTTGGCTTTGCTGATACAGTGTGTGCATTTCTGTTTGCAATAAAGTAGCCACGCGCCGACCTGCATTAAGTAAAGATTCAGCGCCTTGAAATGGTAGGCAAAAATGACTGTCGGATTTCCAGGCTTTAGGTAAGCTTGAACAGCGGGGGTCTTGTTGAACTATCTCAGTAATTTGTTGAATTGATAAATTAGCAGCACTACCGACGCTACGTTCTGCTAAATCAGTATATTCCTGCACCGAATAGGTCGAGCTATTTAGGTTTTGCGCTAGAGCATTTGCTGTTTGCCAGGCACGTAATAGTCTTGATGAAGCAATCACAGGATTAATCTGACAATTAAGCTGTGTGCAGTGCTCTTTTATCAAGCCTGCTAGCGCATTGGCTTGAGAAAATCCTTTCGCGGTTAACGGGAAAGGTTGGTGGGCACTGGGCGTATCGGCCAATTGCTGATAATCCCCATGCCTAATTAACACGGCAATGACTTTTGCCATTATGCTTGCTTAATGCTTAAATTTTCTGCTAGCGTAGCAAACATAGCTTGTAGTGCTTTATGTTTGACCACTGAGCTGGCTTTTTTTAGAGATAACCATTGTCGACTGCGGTGGCTTTCCTCCCACTCATGATCATTAACCCATTCCGTTACAGCCAATGGATAAACCTGCACAGTACAGGTGCCGCCCCATTTTTTATGCTGATAGTGGCCAATCATGTGTTCACTGATAATGCCGCGAACCCCCGCTTCTTGCCAAGCTTCAATCGCTGCTGAAGCGGGTGCTGTATAGCCTGGTTCAATGATACCTTTAGGGATACCCCAATGATTATTGCTACTAGAGGAAATCACTAAGATTTGTAATTCATTTTTTTCAATGCGATAAGGAATTGCGGCTGATTGGGAATAGTAATAAGTGGGTCTTTTACGTTGTTCTAAGCCACTTAAGCCATTAAAAATAAATTTTTCGGCAGTGTGGCTGGGCGAGTGATTGATTCGACTGTAGCGCAACCTTGGTTTAGTAAGCTCCATTGATCCGGCATACTTAAAATGGCTAAGGTAGCCGTGGGTAAGAGTTTGCCGTCTGCAGATTTTTGCAACACACCGTTATGTAAGTTTTTGATTAAGTTTTCTAAACTGGGGTTATGACCAATTAATAACACGCGTGCTGCGGATTCCGGACAATCGCCGAGTACACTTTTTAAATCGGTTAATCCTGCTGCATAAAGACGTGCATCATAGTGCACGTGTTTGGCCGTTAATCCCATGGCTTTAGCGAGTTTTTCTGCGGTGTTCTTGGCTCGTTCAGCAGGAGAGCTAATAATAAAATCCGGGATTAGCGCTTGTTGTTGTAACCAAGCGCCCATACGCTGGGCATCGCGTTTGCCCCGATTTTTAAGCGGTCGACTAAGATCACTAGTCTCAATATTCCAGTCAGACTTGCCATGCCGTAATACCAGTAATTGCCTGCTCATTATTTTGCCTCTGTAATATATTGATGAAAATAGGATTGAAGTGCTGCAAAATCAACTTTACCACTCACTTCATAAGTCTTAACTTTAGCTAAAATGCTGAGATAATTTTGTTCATTTAATGCCCTATTTTGCGTCAAAAAATGCCCTGTTTGATCTTGATAAAAAGACCCTGAAGATTTCATGATCGGAGCTAATAAATCGCGTCGTTCGTTGAGTTCCACTTCAGTGACTTGGCAGTCTTGTTGACTGTTATGTTGCCAGTTTAATACGATAAAAGCTTCTAAAGGCTTGGCATTCGCAATACGCCCTTGGCCATAGATGCTTTCAATATCAATATCGTATTTTTGTTCTAAATCCCAAAGTTGTTGCCGTGGTAATTTAAGCAATTGTTCACGGCTTTTTTGCGAAATCAGCCCTTGTAAGCGTGGATTAGTTACAATAGTACCGGGATTAATACGGGGTAATTTAGCAATGCCCTCGGCCTCTACCCCATTTTTATCGCGAATAAATAAACGGTCATTGCTTAAGAAATGGATATTCTCATTATCCATTAAGCACAACATAAATGTAGATTTCCCGCCGCCTGAAAAAGCAGCGATAGCATAGGCCTTATTGTTATAAACAACGCCCGCCGCATGACAAATCAACCAATGCTGTTGTTGCAGCCAATTCATATGCTGATTATTAATAAAGTTAATCACTTGGTTAGAGTTTGTTAAGCAAGGGCCGGCTACTATTCGATGAGTTGCGCTTTGTAAAAATACCATGCCGGTGCGGAATTTACCAATGAGCCGACCGCCTTCAAGATCGTAAAAAACATCTTTTCTGCCTTTTTTACCGGCTTCCCGTGGCCAATCCTGAAAGCGATAGGCTAACACTGGATTTGGGCAATCAATGGCAATGACCCTGATATCTACAGTCGTTGGGGTAATGCTAATATGTCGAAAATAGTGTGCGAGTTGGTCAAGCAAAGGAGAGCAGTTACTTTGTAATTGAATCACACAGCCTCCGCACTGGAGAAATAATGTTCGCTCCAATAGCGTATAGTTTTGTATTAATTGAGCACTGACGGCTTGCAATGAGGTGTTCGATGTATTCACGTGTTTTTAGGTTTTATGAAGCAAAAATTAGTCCTATCGATTTTGGACTAGCACGCTGGGCTCTACTAAAGCGGACTTGGCATTATTTAATGTTGTTAAGACATGATCGACATAAAGAGCTGCAACATCTAGGTTTAAACCTTCTTTTCCACCACGAAAGCCACCAAAGGCAGAGACTTCAAACACAACAGCGTCATTTCCTGTTTCAGCGACATCTACTGTGGTGTAACTCATGCCAAATAAGCTTTGTGCCTTTGTTGCCATAGCAATAATTTCTGTTGATGGATAAGCTGCTGCATAGCTACCACCGCTATTAATGGTGGTATTCCAAGCATCTTTTTTGCCCACTCGAGCATACGCGCCTAAATAACACCCGTTGAGAAACATTAAGCCCATATCTCGTCCACCTAAAGCAATTTTTTGCTGGATATACATCATTTCATTATCCATTTTAAAAGCTTCAACCGCTTTACGCACTTTGGCTTTGCCATCTTTTTTGCTAATGACACACATGCCACGAGCTTTAGTTGAATAGAGGGGTTTGAAAATAGCTTCACCATATAACTCAACGGTTTTAATGGCTGTCGCAAGGTCTTCGGTAATCACGGTTTTAGGCATCGGGATATCAGCATTACGTAAAGTCACGGTACAGCTCAGGCGGTCAATTAAGCGTAATATCTTTTCAGGGGCGCTAAAAACTTTAACCCCTGCGTGTTCAGCAATACGTAATAATTCTAGGCGATCTAAACTATTGGGCGAATACTGGCTGCCTATTTTTTTAATAACAATAGCATCCAAATTACACAAATTATGTTCTTGGTAATTAAGTGTATTGGTTGCTAAGTCTAAGGAAACGCGATCCATATCGATAATTAAACGAAAACCTGTTTTTTTATCTATTGCATTTGCTAATATTTCAGTAGACCATTTGCCAGGCAAGCCAATAACGCCTATTTTTAGATTATCCAACAAAAATCTCCTTAATGGGAGCACGGTAAGCTGCTCTGTGTTTAGTTTTTAAATTGAGAACTTGTTCTATTAATAATCGGGAACGGTAAAACATGGCTTTAGCCAAAGTTGTATCTAGGGTAAAGCGAGTGGAGCTGGCCAAAGAGCGTGCTAAACCTAAAGCTAATCGCAGCTCAAAAGTATCATCTTTATGTTGCCGGGCAAATTCAGCGGCGAATTGGTAAGTCGCCAGATTAACGTGTAACACGCGTTGTTTATGCGCTTGATTAAGCGCTTTTAAGCGATAATTCGAGACCATAAAGACGGAAATATCTTGGACATAATCCATAAAGCAAGAGCGATGCAGGTCGATAAAGTTAATTTTATTATACTGTGGATCGTAAATAATATTATCGGTATTAAAATCGCCGTGTATATAGACGGAAAAAGGTGCATCCAGTGTTTTTTCTAGTTTATGAGCTTTTTGTAGTAACTGAGAAAAGGAAGGAATACTTATGCCTGCAATATGCGAGTGCTGCTGTTCAAAGCTGGGATGAATTGCATAAACGTCAGGCATGCGCTGTTGTAATTGCTGCATATATTGGGCATTGACTGGTTTTTTATGTTGGGTTTTTTGCCAAATATCTGAGAGCGTAATGCTAAGCTGTTTTAATGATTTTTTTTGTAATTTATTCGAGCCTTGCAGTAGTATATTTTCAAAAGTATTTCCGGCTAAATGTTCGATTAATAAGGCAGCTGATTGACCTCTTTTTTGATAGGATAATATTCTCGGCGCAATGCCGGGGTAGATCTCATGCCAGCGTTCAACGCTTTGGCATTCTTCTTTGAGCTTTTGTTTTTTACCTTCTTTGAAAATGGCAATAATATCTTCTTTATTGGCTTCACTAACACCCGAAATTGCACTACCTGAGCGAGTTTCAGCTAAGGTATCTAAAACAAGATTTTTACTCGCTCCATTTTGTTGTAAATGATCTACGCAGCGAGATAAGGAATAATAACGCTCTACACTAATGGTTTGACCTAAGTTGCGTGATAAAGTCGCATCGCAAATTTTCAGTAGGGCATCGCCCATAGATTTAATGGTTTTCAGAACAAAGAGAGCCGCAATAAGATCATCGGTATGCTTTTTTGTTTTAAGTTCTTGACTGTATTTATTAATGAGTTGTTCGCAATGATCACTTAACTTTTGTTGGATCTCCGCTATCTTGAGCGCTTGCTGTGTATCGCTATCTTGATTGGCGCGTGCAATTAAGCTGATAGCTAAAGCAACACGATCAAG
>JACUUF010000215.1 GCA_014859465.1 Methyloprofundus sp. | reverse complement strand
TAGTCTGCACTTATTTTAGGCGGTTGAGAATGTGTGGTTTAATTGACGGTTACTTATGATCGATGGCAAAGAAACCACGGTTTATATCATGGTCTTTGTCTTATCCTATTCACGGCTGATGCATGTCTCGGTCTCGGCTCAACCCATTAATACCGAAAGGCTGATTCAACAGCATGATGCGGCTTTTCGCGTGTTGGTGGCATGCCGCAAGAATGCGTGTATGACCAAACCAAACTGGTCGTGATTAGCGAGACCTTTCGAGAGCTGGATCTCAATCAACGTTTTCATCAGTATGCCACGGCCGCAGGTTTTCACATTCATGCCTGTGAAGGCTATGACCCTGAAAGCAAAGGCAAGGTTGAAGCGGGCGTCAAGTACGTTAAGCAAAACGGCCTCTACGGTGAGGATTTCGCTAATTGGAAAGAACTGGAGTGGTATATGGCCGATTGGCTGGACACGATCGCTAACCAGCGTGAGCACGGTACGACAGGCAAGCAACCACGCGTGCATTATGAACAAGCGGAACAAGCGCATATGCTGCCGTACCTGAGTCCATCCTGCCTAAAACCAAACTCTGCGAGTCCTATCATGACGCGGAAAGCCGATAAAACGGGGCTTATTTCTTGGCAATCCAATAAATACTCCGTGCCATTGCTTTATCAATCCACTCAAGTGGGCGTAACCAATGACGGTAGCCAATTACGCATCAGTGATTTAGCCAGTGGTGAAATCATTGCGGAACACAGCTTATGCTTGGATAAAGGGAAAATCTTCAAAAACAGGGGCCACTACCGAGACAAAGTGCAGGATATTGAAACCCTGGAATCCGAAGTCAGACACTTACTAGGCGAAAACGAGACGGCCTCACAAGCCTTATGTGAGGTATTGAAAAATACCACGCCACGCTTTTATAAAAACCAACTGTGGGGCGCAAAGCAAATCATCATCGCGCATATCAGCGCGCACGCTGAAATTAGCGCTCAACTGTTGCAGCGTCTTATTGAGTCGCCACGTTTAACTGCAACAGGACTACGAGATCGGCTCGCCGCTTATCAACAAGGACTAGCGCAGAATAAGACTCCAATAACGGAAAACACGCCAGCCGAAGGCAACAAAGCAGAACGGACAAAACAAGCCAATAAAGCACTGGCACATTATGGCGCTCTCAATGGCCATTTAAGCGGACAAGGAGAGAGCCATGTCGTCCATTAATGCGGCAGCTCAGAAATACCGTAGCCTACGCTTGTCAGTGATCGCAGAAAACCTAAAAGCCTTAGTGACTCAGGCGGAAAGTAATGCCAGCTCCTACTTGAGCTTCGCAGAAGCCTTGGTCGACTGCGAGCAATTAGAACGTAACAGTAAACGTATCGAGCAAAACAAACGTCGAGCCGGCTTTCCATTGCATAAAAGCCTGGATGAGTTTGACTATCAATTTCAAACCACGATCAGTCAGCGCGAAGTGAATGGCCTGTTGGACTTTAATTTCATCGACAACCGTGAAAACGTGGTCTTTATCGGCCCGCCTGGCGTAGGTAAAACCTACTTGAGTATAGGCTTAGGCCTCAAAGCCATTGATGCCGGCTATAAAGTCAGCTTTAACACCGCACTCAGCCTGATGGAAGCCTTAGAACTCGCGGCATTAAAAGGTGACCTAAAAAAGAAAATCAGCCAAATAGCGAAATTCGACGTGTTAATTATCGATGAACTGGGTTACTTGCCGATGAACAAGCAGGGCATGCACAACCTATTTCAATTGATTAATACGCTGTATGAATACCGCACTATCATTCTGACCACCAATCAAGAATTTACCAACTGGGGTGAATTCTTCTTTGATGACAATGTCGCTGTACCGATCGTTGATAGATTGTTCCATCATTCCCATATTTTCATGTTAGGAGGTGAAAGTTATCGACTGAAATCAAAGCTCAATAACTGAGTTTTACCCCCGAAAAGTGGCTCAATTTTAATGGCCAAAAATGGCTCAATTCTGTTGGCCATTGACACCTTTGAAAAATATATTCTTGGTAGCTTATATTTTTTCAGATTCTTTGTAAAAAGGCTGCTTTTCTTATCCCGAACTCAGGTTAGGTAATATCACCGACCCAATGGGTATTGGCCTGCTTAGGGTTAAACTGCCGGTCGAGCAGATTAGGTGCAATCAAATGAGCCTTACCTGCATTAGGGTAATAATGTTTGCGCGATGGCTTAATTGCTTTTACTGCAACTTGCTTCATTAAGGTTGCCGTTCGATAGAACGGCCGAGCTTAAATCCTTTCATTGCTAATGCTACCTTCATCCGTCGTCTGCCATAGGTTGAGCCGGTTTCAACAGCGATATCTTTGATAGCCGTCATGATCTTTGCTTGTTCAGTCCTGACTGATTTTGGGCGAATTTGAGCATAATAGGTGCTTTCACTCAGCTGGAATAATGAACACAGTTCGTGAACTGAATAATCAGGGTTAGCCTTCTTCATATCGATAATCAGCTTAAACTACTGTTTTCTCGGGCATCGATGTCCGCAGCCTTTTTTAAAATTTCATTATCCCTTTTGGCTCGCCATAACTGCTTTTCCAGGTCCTGTATTTTTTGTTGTTCGGGCGTCAATGCCTTCTTGTCTTGCGGTGTTTGACCGTTCATTTCTTCTAAATATTGCCGTTTCCAGCGTGAGACAGCTGTCTCACCAGCACCAGATATATCTCGTATTTGTTTGTTGGTATAGCCTTCATTGATCATGAGCTTGGCATAGTCAAGCTTTTGTTCTGCTGTAAATGTAGTACGTTCTTTTCGGTTCATAGTGATTCCTAGTAATTTTCTAAAATTATAGGCTATAAATTACTTCACTTTTATTAGACCACTACACAAAATAAAGGACATTCTTAAAAAAAACCAGCATTAGTTTATACCTACTCTAAGTGATGCTAAAATACAATCATGCATGATTTTACCACTTTAAAATTAATTGAACGTATCAGTACTTTATTAAGAGCTGAGCAGCGTAAAAAATATTCTGCGCTAGGACTACAACCAGTCCATGTGCAAACACTAGGCTATTTAGCCAGTTGCAATCGTTTCAGTGACTCACCTGCTGCCGTCACAGACTATTTAGGCTTAACTAAAGGCACCGTTTCACAAACTTTACAAGTTTTGGTGCGCAAAGGCTATATTGAAAAAAAACAAGATGATCTTGATAAACGTATCGTTCACCTGAATATATTACCTGAGGGCAAAGCGCTGTTACAAAGCATTACCCCTTTTGATGTCTTCACCAAGGCAGAACAGGCCATTGAAAATAAACAATTTGATTCGATCAGTGCCGCACTTTATGAAGCATTGGTTGCCTTGCAAAACGTTAATGGCACCAGTAGCTTTGGCCAATGCAAAAACTGTATTACTTTCAGTGAAGAACAGGATCACTATTATTGTTTATTAATGCAACAGCCCTTGAACCAGGCCGATATTGAAAAGATTTGTCGCGAATATGTCTCTGTTACCAATTCTGGCTTAGTCTAAACTAAGCTTTATTTATACACTACTGGAAATTTTTTATGTTTGATCCAAAATCAATTGATGATATTGCTACTCGCTTAAGCGATGCTATTCCTCCTGGCTTAAATAACTTTAAAGCAGATATGGAGAAAAATTTTCGCGCTATTTTACAAAGTGCTTTAGGTAAAATGGATTTAGTAACGCGTGAAGAGTTTGAAGTGCAAAAAGGCGTCTTAGCTAAAACACGCGCCAAACTAGAAGACTTAGAAAAACGTGTGACCGAAATGGAACAGCACATCTCAAAATAACGCCTACATCAAATCAATAGCTTGAGTAGAAACTCAAGCTATTTTCTTAATCCTCTGCGCAAGTCCACTAAATCGCTCAACTTTACGTTGAATGGTCTGTAAAAATACCTCTTTATTAGTGACCATTTTTAGCGTTTTTTTAGCTCGCGTTATTCCCGTATAAATAAGCTCTTTAGTTAATATCGGGTTAATCACTTCGGGCAACACCAATAATACCTCATCAAACTCTGAGCCTTGGCTTTTATGTATGGTCATAGCAAAAACAGTTTCACAATAAGGTAAGCGCGCTGGCAAATACTTTCTAACCAAACCATCAGCATGCAAGAAAAAAACCATTAACTGGCCGCGATGTTCAGCATCGGGCATACAAATACCTATATCGCCATTATATAACTGCAAAGCAGCATCATTTTGGGTAATCATGATAGGTCGACCACTATACCACTCGCCCGAATTTTTAATTAACCGTTGCTCTATCAGTGCTTGAGTCACTCTAAAATTAATATCATCAACACTATATAATCCCTGCCGTGTAGCACATAGCACTTGAAATACATTAAAAGCTGCATAACATTCTGTAAAGTCAGCGTTTTCAGAAATTAACTGCAAGTAGGCAACTTGTTTATTGACGATATAATCGATTAAATCTTCTTTCAAAAAACAAACATCTGCGTAATCCTTGGTTAATAATTCCCAAGCTAGATCAGCTTCTTGATGATTAATTGCTGCAGCGAATGTTTTTATATGCCCTGAAAAACGGTAAGAAACTTTCAGCTCCTGGGTATACTTGGGCAAAGCATTGGTTAAATCAGCCAATACAGTGCCTGTTTCGACAGAGGCTAGTTGATCTTTATCGCCTAATAAAATAAGCCGCGCATCTACTTTTAAGGCGCTGACTAATTTAGTCATTAAAGGCAAATCAATCATTGACACTTCATCGACCACGATAATGTCATAAGGTAGAGGCGAGTCAGCATTATATTTAAAATACGGTGAAGGCGGCCTTGCGCCAAGTAAGCGATGAATCGTGACAACCTGCTCAGGAATCATTTGCTTTAACTGCTCAGAACAATCTAAAGTACTTTTACTTTGCCCGATAGATTCTTGTAACCTCATCGCCGCTTTCCCGGTAGGAGCGGCAAGCATGATATTTAAAGGCGTTTCTGCAAATTCCTGTAACAACGCTAAAATTTTAACGACTGTCGTTGTTTTCCCAGTGCCAGGTCCTCCCGTTACAATTGTAAACGGATACTTTATAGCTGCAATTGCGGCTTCTTTTTGCCAATCAATGCTGTCATTAACAGGAAAATATCGATTAAATACTTCAGGCAAACTACTCAGTAATGAATCTGCGTGCATCAAACTAACTAATTTTTCCGCTAGTTGACACTCATAGTGCCAATAACGCTGTAAATATAATTGATTATCTTCTAATACCAAAGGTAAGCTACCAATTTCATCTGCCATACCCGAGCCCAGCACGACAGCTAGCTCTTGTCCACTTAATTGCATACAACTATGCCCTTGACTCTGAGCATACGATAACCGAGCAACTATTAATTCAAATTGTTTAGCCTGCTCACCTTTCAATTGACTTCGCTGAGTTAAAAAACGCGCAAAAGCATAATCTAAACGACTAAGCGTTATTTCATTTAGCATGGGCTGCCTATTTATAGCTTTTTCAGTAAAATCGATCTTTATCATATCTGCTTTTGTATTTAAATTTGGGTGCTATACACACTATATTTTCCGCAAATTTGACCGGTCGAAGTATATGAGTAATGAGTTAAACGTTATACAGTATAAAGAGAAAATGTTTAGCTAT
>JACUUF010000033.1 GCA_014859465.1 Methyloprofundus sp. | reverse complement strand
TTATCTGGCTCCACTGTCTTTTCAATCAGGGGAGGCGCACTAACGGTTACAGGCACTTCGATTATGCGTTGTTCAAAAGGCGGTTTAAGCTCATTTAACTCAGCAGAGTCTTCAATTTCTATTGCTTGTTGCTTCTCCCTTTCAGACGGCGGATTAATTAATTCAACCGTAGCTTGAGCAAGTGCAGGCACTAACCTTGGACTTTCTTGCTCGGCTGCCTGCCACAAAAAAACACTAACAAAAGCCGAACAAATAAATACAGCAGCAACAATCAGCGTCAGCATCGAACTGTTAGCTAATCGCCTTTTATTGGCCGACTTTATAACGGCACTAATTTTGCCAGGGTTTCCTCTTGTTTCTTGATACAGCTCATCAACAAAAGCACTATCAATATCCTTAATTGTATAGATACTTGTCGCTTGCTCCAGCAAAAGGCGAATAAAAGCCTCGCATTGCCTGATATTTAAGGCTGGCAACACGACCAAATGACAGCTAGCTTTTATTTTCTCTAATTGACTCTTTTCTTTATACTCTTCAGGCGTTAGCGCAAACACCAAGCGTAACGCCCGATATTTACCGGCATAGTCAATTAGCGTCGCCATCAATCCGGAAACCAATTGATTTGCATCGTCAATCAATAATACTAATTGCAACTCTTGCTGAGCGTAAGCCTCTAGTGCATCTGACAATGAGCCACACTCTATTTTGCGAACATGCTTAATAAATTCAACTAGTTGAGTTTGAATCGATTCAAAACTTGCTTCCCACACAAGATTTAATAAAAAGATATCGGCAGAATCCGCCTTTCTAGATTCAACTGCAAGCAGTAAGGTTGTTTTACCAACGCCCAACGCACCTTGTAATATTAAGGGCTGTTGCAAATTAGTAATTAAATGCATCAACAAATCTAACTTTTGCTCACGCTCAACACTTAGCAAATTAACAACCTGCTTATTATTCACCTATTGTTGCCCATCAACTTGCATAGATTCTAAAAGCCTAGAAAAGTCACTTATTACGCCCATATTCATTTAACGTTTCAAGCAACTGACTTCTGCTAACACCGACAGGCAAACTTGCTTCACCTATAGCCTTTAGCAAAATAAGTCGGATATCACCATCAACATTTTTCTTATCAACAGCCATTAACTTAATACACTCTTTAGCTGATAAATCAACTGGGGGCTCTGTAGGCAACAACGCTTTCTTGAATAGAGCAACAATACGAGTGACATCTGCATCACTTAGCCAGCCCATACGTCGCGATAAGTCTGCGGCCTGACAAGTTCCAATAGCAACCGCCTCACCATGTAAATAAGTGCCATAACCAGCGCCTGTTTCAATCGCATGCCCAAAAGTATGGCCTAAATTTAGAATCGCTCGAATACCGGACTCCCTTTCATCGGCGGCAACAATTTCTGCTTTGCTTAAACAGGAACGCTCAATAATATAAGTTAATGCCTGCTGATCTCGGGCTAAAATCTTATCAATATTAGCTTCAATCCAAGCAAAAAATTCAGCATCGCGGATTAAGCCATATTTAATTACTTCAGCCATACCCGCCGACAACTGGCGAGCATCCAGTGTATCTAGGACCTTAATATCGATAATCACACTCTGCGGCTGATAGAAAGCGCCTATCATATTTTTACCTAGGGCGTGATTCACCCCAGTTTTCCCGCCAACTGACGAATCGACTTGCGCTAATAAAGTCGTTGGAATCTGAATAAAAGAAATGCCTCGCTGATAACACGCCGCAGCAAAACCAGCGATATCGCCAATAACTCCACCGCCTAAAGCAATCAACGTGGCATTACGACTAAATTGCTTAGCTAACAAAGCATCAAAAATAATATCCATACTTGCCAAGGTTTTATACTGCTCGCCATCAGGCAAAATAACAGTTTCAACTTGATATTGCTGCAAATGCGCGATAACACAGTGTAAATACAAGGGGGCAATAGTCTCATTAGTTACCACCAACACTTGCTTAGACTTAATATGCCGAGCCAATAATTCTGGATTATTTAAACTATCTTCACCCATATAAATAGGGTAACTTCTATCGCCTAAGTGAACTTGTATTGTATTCATTATTAATTATATTTTTCTGAGTATTCTTTAAGAATTTCCTTAACCGCAAGCTTGCTCTGCATTTGGCCGCTATCAATGACAAAATCAGCACAGGACAAATACAAATCCTCTCTTTCATTGAGTAGCGCTTGTATTTTTTCTTTTGGATTATCGACATTCAATAAAGGGCGCTGAGAATTGCGCGATGTACGATCCACGATTCTATCAACGGAACACTGCAAATAGACAACAAAGCCATTTTCTTTTAAATACTCTCGGTTTTCTTGATCTAAAATCACTCCGCCGCCTGTCGCCAAGACTATATCTTCGAGTTGCGTGAGCTCCTTAATCATTTTGCTTTCTCGAATTCTGAAGCCTTTTTCACCTTCAAATTCAAAAATAGTGGCAATATCAACCCCAGTTATATCCTCAATAGCTTTATCGCTATCATAAAATGCTAAGCCTAGCGACTTTGCCAATAAACGGCCAATCGTCGTTTTACCAGCGCCCATCAATCCAATTAAATATATACTTTTTTTATTCATTAACATTTTTATTATTCATAAAAAAAGGGGCATTATGCCCCTTTTCTTGTGGCAATTGAAGTTTACTAACGCATTCTCATCGAATCTTTCATAATTTTTGGTGTGATAAAAATCAATAATTCTCTTTTAGAATCATTTTGTATTGTTTTTCTGAACATCCAGCCTATTACAGGCAAATCAGAAAACCAAGGAACTGAGTTAACTATATCGATACTATCTCCTTCATATACCCCTCCAAGAACCACTGTTTCACCATCTTCTACACGCACACTCGTGTTAAGCTCTCTTTTATTAATAGCTAAGCCGTCTGGAGTTTGCTCTCCTCGCGAGTCTTTAGTTATTTTCAACTCCATAATAACGCTTCCACTTGGCGTAATCTGAGGCGTGACATCCAAAAGAATTTGCGCCTTTTTAAAGATAGTTGTCGTTCCATCTTGGCTTGTTGTTTGAAAAGGAATTTCCTCGCCTTGCTCTATTGTCGCTTTACATCTGTCTGAAGTAAGAACTCTAGGGTTAGACACAAACTCTGCTTTCCTATCGTCCTGCAGAGCGGTAATTTCTAAATTAAGTATATAGTTTGCACCATCAGATAAAGTCATACCTAATGCACCGTAAGGATTTGATGCAGCCAAACTAGATATGAACGGCCCAAGCACGTCTTCTGAAGATTTACTTGTCGTCCCTGCAATGCCAATATCGCCTCCAGTATAAGCAGCCCCAAACTTAACCCCCAAATCCTGAGCAAAACCCTCTTCAGCAATAACAATCCGCGCTTCAATAAGCACTTGACGCACTTGTCTGTCCAACTTCATGATCATTTTTCTTATTTCTTCCAGGCTTTTAGCCGTGTCCTTGACAATCAATGTATTAGTTCGCGAATCAACAATAGCCGTTCCTCTATGCGATAACAGAGAAAAATTATCATCTTCTGAGCCTCTATTGCTACTACTGTTATTATTGTTGTTAGATGAGCTAGAGCCACCACTCCCGCCTCTAGAGCTAGTGCCTGCGGACACAGTACATCCATCATCACTAATAGAAGAGCTAGAAGAGTTTCCCAACAAAATATTTCTAAAATTTTCAGCTTTGGCGTAATTAATTTGAATATATTCAGTCTTTAAAGGCTCCAATCGTTTAGCTACCTTTTGCGATTCAATTTCCTCTTCCTCTAATTTACGAATCTCTGCGGTAGGCGCTACTAAGATAACATTACCTGCCTGACGCTTAGACAATCCTTTAGATTTCATAACAAAATCTAAAGCCTGATCCCATGGTACATCATTTAGACGTAAAGTCAGATTGCCGGTTACAGAGTCAGAAGCCAAAATATTGAGATCGGTAAAATCCGCTAAAATCTGTAATACCGAGCGAATTTCAATGTCCTGAAAGTTTAAAGACAATCGCTCACCAGTATAGGGGAATTTATTCCTACGTTTTTCTTCTTCCTCCGCAGTACTTATCGGCCTAACCTCAAGAGTTAACACGCCATCTGTCTGAAATGAAGAATACGCATAATCTACATTCGTCGGCGTAATGACCACTTTAACTCTAGAGCCTACCTGTTTAGCTTCGATCATTGAAACGGGCGTTGCAAAGTCAAGTACATCCATTTTTTTAGCATAAGCTGTTGCTAAAGTGGTATTTAAAAAGCTTAACTCTATTTTTCCAGATTTTTCTTGAGTGTTAACAACGGTATTTGGATTAGACAAATAAATCAATAAACGCCCTTCAGCTTTTGCCCCGCGTCGAAAATCAATTTTATTAATGGCTTGCTCTGGAATTAAACTAGCAAACTGAGTTAAGGTTTTTTCTGTTAATTTTTTATGGCTGTCTCGCGCCATTTTACCCGAGCTATTTAATGTCACAATAACGCGGTTACCACTCAATTTAACATCATAAGCAACAAGCTTTAGTAAGTTGATCACAACTCTTAGCCTATCTCCCGACTCAACAGCAACAAAACTATTGACCCCACCTGCATTAATGACGTTTTTTTTCTGTTTTAAACCGCTTTTAACGCCATCAAAATCCAAAACGATTCTTGCTGGATTATCCGTATGAAATACTTTTGGCTTAGTGACATTACCCGTCATTTCCAAAGACAACTGCAAGTTATCCCCAGACAAAGCATTAAAATCAACCGCACTAAGCACAACATCTTCAGCAGCAACTAAGGAAACCTGCCCTAACAATAAAGTACTTAGCAACAATACACGTAATAACGACCATTGCTTTAAAAAGCTCATACAAAAACCACCTTGCTTAATATTCATATTAATCTCCAGCTCACTCAGATAGCGCTATTGTTGCTTGATTCTCACGCCATGCTCCAGGTTGATCTGGAACAATCTCCATTATTTCTATTTTATCCTGAAAAATACGTAATATACGTCCGTGATTTCTGCCCAAATAATTCCCGTGTTTAACGCGATGAATTGTACCATCACTGGCTTTAATCAATCCCCAGAAAACATCCTTCATTTGCACCGTTCCAACCATTCTCAACGTATCTAAAGAAAAACTTTCTAACTCCTCTTTATGACGATTAAAGTCTGGTTGTATGCCATTGACTGCAACTTGCTGCGCCGCAGCATTTTCGATACTTTTTTCAATTGGCCGGAAAGGGTCTCTCAAACCATCAGGATTAAATAAAAAATTACTAACAGGAGGAACAGGCTCAATAGGCTTAATATTTATCGGCTTAGTATTACTTCTTTTTTCTTTCAAGCTATCATTAAGCTCCGGATAAGGAATGACCACAGCACTTTGTTTTTTACACCCTGGCACGACTAATCCTTCACGCTCAAGACAAACTAAGGCGCTGTTATCCATTACATTTGACTCTGTATCTAATTTTTCGCCACCATCTCGATAGGTCGTAATCACAGCATTCATAGATAAAAGTGAATCATTTTTAGTGGGGGAAATTTGCAAATTTTTAATGGTTACAATTCTCGGCAAGGTTGCTAAACCACTAATAAAAAGCCCTAACTCACTGTATTCACCTAGCACTTTGATATCGATAGGTAATTCAATTACATCACCTTTGTTCACTTCTCCGACCGGTTTAAATAATTCAAACTCTAAACCGCTTGATAAGCCTGTTTGTGAAATATCAATCAACAAACTCGCCACTTCAGATTTAGTAGGCATAAGCATCATCATCTCAGCTAATGATGATTCTATTTGCTTAAACTGCTTTTGATGTAACTCTAAATTTAAAGCCATACGCCATGCATGTTGATAACTATCCAATGCCTCAGTTACCGCTTTTTCCTCGACCTCTAATTCGGTTAATTTATCGCTGGTAAATTGATAATATCCTCCGCTCAATATCAGCAAAAAAACCAAGATACCCGCGGCAAATTTAATCGGCGTAGGCCAAGCCCCCGCTTCATTTAAATCCCAATTAATTTCAGAAAGATCCATTACATATCCTCATCTTCAGCTTTACTTTTCCACTGCTTAGTATACAAAGTAAAGTCACTTAACTGACTATTCTTGTTAGTACCCTTAATAACGTTAAGTACTGGATCAACTAACCAATGAGACGCCTCAACATTTCTCATAAAGGCTGATACCCGTGCATTTGATTGTGTCTTACCATTCAAGATTACTTCATTATCCGTTTGTTTTAGCTGCGTAAGAAACACACCTTCAGGTGTCACCTTAGCAATCTCATCGACAAAATGAACAATTTCAGGACGACTCTTCTGTAAAGCCTGTATAGCCGCACGCTTGTTTTGTAAAATTAAATTTTTCGCCTGAATATCTTTGATTTTAGCGGTAATCAAATTAAGTTCCGCAGTTTTCGCAATAACAATACGCTTTTTATCTTGCTGTTCAGCAATACGCCCATCTAAATACATTTGTACAGCAAATAAAATAGCCACTGCTGCTACTGCAGAACAAGCAACGCCTATAATAAATTGTTCTTGCCTTTGCTTGCGCAACTCATCACGCCAAGGCAATAAATTAATTCGAGTCATGAGTCAAAACTCCTTAATGCTAAACCACAAGCAATCATCATTGCTGAAGCGTCATTACTTAAACTTTGTGGTTTAATCTTATTAGATAGCGCCATATTTATAAAAGGATTAGCAACAAAGGCAGGCAAGCCTAATTCTTGTTCAACTAATTTCTCAATTCCTGCTATAGATGCGCACCCCCCAGCCAAGACCACGCCGCTGATACTGCGGTTGGCACTAGATGAAATAAAAAACTGTAGTGACCGAGCAACTTGTTGAACTAAAGCACGTTTAAAAGGACCTAAAACATCACTATTATAGTTATCCGGCAAACCGCCATGCCGTTTGGCTAAGCCGGCCTCTTCATAAGAAAGCCCATATCGACGCTGAATTTCTTCCGTTAACTGCTTACCACCAAAACCCTGCTCTCGGGTATAAATAGCTCGACCTTTATGCAAAATATTCAGGGTGGTCATGGTCGCGCCAATATCTGCAATAGCAATGGTTTGCTCATCTTCGCTATTAGGTAATTGATCCCTTAACAAAGCAAATGCATTTTCCATAGCAAACGCTTCTACATCGATAATACTTGCCGTCAAACCAGCCCGCGCCAAGACTTCGACTCGCTCATCAACATTTTCACGACGCGAGGCAGCCAATAAAACATCCACTAATTCAGGGTTTGCTTCATTTGCTTTTTGCACTTCAAAGTCCAAACGAACTTCATCTAAGGCGTAGGGGATATACTGATCAGCTTCAACCATAATTTGCTCTTCCATTTCATCTTCTGATAAATGAGCAGACATGGTGATCATTTTAGTCATGACCGAGGAACCAGCAATGGCAACACATGCGTGACGAGTTCGCGTTCCAGACTGTTTTACTGCAGCTTTAATAGTCTCAGCAATCATTTCAGCATTGGAGATATTATTATCAATAACCGCATTTTGCGCTAAAGGAACAACAGCATAGCTCTCAACTTTATATCTTGCGCCGGTCTTGCTTAACTCTAGTAATTTAATAGCAGCAGAACTGATATCGATCCCAAGAAGATGATCATGCTTACGATTTAACCATTTCATGTAGAAACTCTTTTATTTTAGACAATGACATTTCGGAATTGACTAGTTAACTTACCAACAATATTCCAAGCTAATTGGAAGTATAGCCACCTTTTTATATTTTGAAACCATCTTTACAAAAAAACTTAACAATTTAATACAAGTAATAAATATAACATACTGAAAACATAAATATTTTTATTTTTTTATTTTCTTATCCCACAACTTATAAGCTCACTATGCACTTAGCAAGTCCCTCTATATTTCCCAAGCTAGGCTTTTTAAGCTACCAATCTAGCTAAAAATTATAATACTGCTCATCTTGCAGAGCTAAAGTTATCACAATACAAACCAAGCAGACTTAGTATAATGCCTCATATTTAGAAATTATTGCGAAAACAATCAATGCGTTTAATAAAAATAATCAAATGGGCGGGCACAATACTCATTTCCTGCACAGCCATAGGCTTATTAATTGGCTATTTTGCATACCAACAACTCATTACCGAACTGCCTGACATTAACGCATTACGCAACGTACAATACACTCAGCCATTAAATATTTATAGCCAAGACGGCTTGCTAATAGAACAATTTGGCGAAAAAATACGCACACCAATCAGCATAAGCCAAACACCCAAAGCACTAATTAATGCCTTTATAGCGGCTGAAGATGGTAGTTTTTACGCACACTCTGGCGTTGATTTTAAAGGCCTATCTCGCGCTATCGTACAACTCATTCTTACCGGCAAAAAAAAACAAGGCGGCAGCACCATTACCATGCAAGTCGCGCGCAACTTTTTACTGAGCAACAAAAAAACCTATACCCGCAAATTAAAGGAAATGATCCTTTCCTTTCAAATTGAACAAGCATTCACTAAAGATGAAATTCTCGAACTGTATCTCAATAAAATTTATCTAGGCCAACGCGCTTACGGAGTTGCTGCTGCGGCAGAGATTTACTACAATCGTCCTCTGGCTGAATTAACATTAGCAGAACTCAGCATGATTGCCGGCTTACCCAAAGCGCCATCAAGCTACAACCCAATATCCAACCCTAGCCGCGCCTTATTACGTCGTAACTATGTATTAAAACGCCTGCTAGATTTAGAGTATATCAGCCAACAAGATTACGATACGGCTATCCAAGCACCGATTACCGCTAGCAGCTACAGCACACAAAGAGAACTCTATGCGCCTTATATCGCAGAAATGGTGCGCAATGAAATCATCAATCGCTATGGCGAGCAGACGGCCTATAGCGCTGGTTTAAAAGTTTATACAACAATTAAATCTGATTTACAAAACACCGCGGTCAGCGCCTTACGTAACAATCTACATAGCTACTCTGAACGCTATAGCTATCAAATTAATGAAGAGCAAAAGCTAACACTTAAAGCTAGTAATAAAATTGGCGACACCATTCCCGCCACCGTGCTAGAAATTAACAAAAAACAACTCACTGCACAAACACAAGAAGAGGAAAGGGTCACTCTGTATTGGAAAGACAGTCCATGGAGCACGAAATATAGCCCGCACAGCCAAAAAACCCAAGCCATATCCTCATACTTAGACATTATTGAACCGCAAGACACCATTCGCCTTAGAAAGGTTGACGGACAATGGCGTCTCGCACAAGTCCCACAAGCAGAAAGTGCCTTCATAGCCTTAGACCCAAAAAATGGCGCTATTTTGGCTCTCACTGGGGGCTATGCTTACTTTAATAATAAATACAATCGCGTAACCCAAGCAAAGCGTCAGCCAGGTTCAGGATTTAAGCCTATTATTTACACCACCGCACTGGAACATGGCTACACTGCAGCAAGCATGATTAATGATGCACCTATCGTTGATACCAGTGGCTCTACACAAGAAAGTGAATGGCGCCCAGAAAACTACAGTCATAAATTTTATGGCCCGACCAGTATTCGCAGCGGATTAAGAAATTCACGCAATCTAATCTCTGTGCGCTTGCTCAGGTCTGTTGGTATTCCTGCCGCCACAGAAACCGCATTACGCTTCGGCTTTAGTGAAGAACAGCTACCGCAAAAATTATCTCTTGCTCTAGGCAGTGGCTATGCTTCGCCACTACAAATGGCACGTATGTATGCAGTTTTTGCCAATGGTGGATTTTTAATTAACCCTTTTTTCATTGAACGCATAGAATCCAGTACGGGAGAAATTCTATTCCAAGCGGAACCTTTAACGGCCTGCCTAAACTGCGCCGCAAAGAGGGCGCCACAAATTATTACGCCACAAATAAACTTCTTAATGAATTCACTTTTACGTGATGTCGTGCAGCGCGGCACAGCCACTCAAGCAAAAGAATTACAGCGTACTGATTTAGCAGGTAAAACGGGTACAACTAATGACCAAAAAGATGCTTGGTTTAATGGCTTTACACCGTATATAGTCGGCGTTGCGTGGCTAGGACGAGATAATTCCCAAAGTCTTGGTCGCTTTGAAACTGGCGGCAAGGCCGCTTTGCCTTTATGGATCGATTTTATGCGTTACGCACTCAAGGACAAAACAGAAGCAGAACTTGTTATGCCAGAGGGTATTAGCAAAGTCCTTATTGACCCTGAAGAAGGCCTGTTAGCAAGAGAGCAATCGCCGAACAGTATTTGGGAGTTTTTCCGCACTGAATTTATACCCACTCAGTACATGCCTTTAAAAGCACCAGCACCCGAAATAAGCGGCGACACTATTAATGAACAGCAAGTAACGCCTGAAGCTCTATTTTAGCAAGCAACTATTGAATTTATTTACTGCCCTAATTTAAAATCGTACGAGCCCTGTTTACTAATGGCCATTTAGTAGATCGCGCATTACAACACATTTCATTAAACCGCATTAGGATTAACCAAAGACCATGTCAGATGCCAGCACTAGCGATAGCCTTATCGCCATTCAACAATTAAAGAGCACAATCAGCGAACAGATTATCGGCCAAGATGTCTTGGTCGAGCGCATGTTAATTGCTTTACTGGCCGACGGACATATATTAGTAGAAGGCGCGCCTGGCTTAGCAAAAACTCGCGCGATTAATGCCCTAAGCAAAGGCATACAAGCCGATTTTCATCGCGTGCAATTTACCCCTGATTTACTACCGGCAGATTTAACTGGCACCGAAATTTATCGCCCTGAGCTAGGCAGTTTTGAATTTCAAAAAGGCCCTTTATTTCATAATCTCGTTCTAGCTGATGAAATCAACCGCTCACCCGCAAAAGTTCAAGCAGCCTTATTAGAAGCCATGGCCGAACGCCAAATCACCGTTGGCGGAGAAACGTATAAATTGCCTTCCTTATTTCTGGTAATGGCCACCCAAAATCCAATTGAGCAAGAAGGCACCTACCCACTACCCGAAGCTCAATTAGACCGATTTTTACTGCATGTAAAAATCGATTACCCAGAGCCAGGACATGAGAAACGCATTCTGCATTTAGCGCGTAACGAAGCAATGCAAACTGGGAAGCCTAAACAAAAAGCCACATTAGGCATCAGCCAAGAAAGCCTGTTTAACGCACGTCAAGAAGTACTGTCTATTTTTATGGCAGATAATTTAGAAGATTATTTACTACAAATCATCCTGGCTACGCGTAACCCTGCCGCATACGGCGAAGATTTAGCCAGCTGGATACAATACGGCGCCAGCCCACGTGCCAGTATTGCCCTAGATCGATGCGCGCGCGCCAAAGCATGGTTAAATGGCAAAGATTATGTCGGGCCAGAAGATATACAAGAACTCGCTTTTGACGTCTTACGTCACCGCATCATTTTATCTTATGAAGCCGAAGCTGAAGGCATTACTAGCGATTATTTTATTCAACAACTGATTGCCCGTATCGCTGTACCATGAGCAGAGCTAATGAACTCGTCAGCGTTAATTTAAAAATGCTGATTAATCTCGCCAAGCCAGCTGCGACCTTAAATTTATTCCGCTCGCACATTCGCGCCCAGCAAAGCGGTGGCTATGTGTCGCGTACTAAAGGCCGAGGCATGGAGTTTGACGAGGTCAGGCCTTATCAGCCCGGTGATGATATTCGCAGTATAGACTGGCGGGTAACCGCACGCACCGGAAAAGCGCATACCAAACTCTTTCGTGAAGAGCGCGAACGCCCGGTATTTATCTCAGTTGATTACCGCGCCTCTATGCAATTTGCTACACGCGGCGTATTTAAATCAGTACAAGCAGCTAAGCTTGCCGGCTTGCTTGCCTGGGTCGCGCAACGCCACAGCGATCGCATCGGTGGACAAATTTTTACTGATCATTTTTGCCAAGAGTTCAAACCACAAAATGGTAAACGAGCGGTTTTGCATTTTTTTAATGCCTTGATTCAACAGCCGCCTGAACAGGTCGCACTGGATTTTGCACAAATCATGGGGCGCTTAAGTCAGCATGTAAAACCTGGTAGCTTAGTTTATATTATTAGTGACTTTCGTGGTCTGAACAAAGCCGCGGAACAATACCTAGCCAAACTAGCGCGCCATTGTGAAGTCGTCATGATTTTGGTTTATGACCCGCTAGAAAGCCGCCTACCCGCTAAAGGGCGCTATCGATTTACCGATAACACTAAGGATATTGTCGTTGACACCAGCGATAAGCAACGCGTATTGAGCTATCAAGACAAATTTCAACAGCATTGCCTAAATTTACAGCAACTGGCCAATAAATTAGATATCCGTTACTTACATTGCGCAAGTAATGATGATCCGGTACAAATACTAAGATAATTTCTCAAAAATAAATCAAGCTCATGCAATCTCTATCCCTGCATTACCTTATTTCGGCCACTCTTTTTAGCGGCATACAAAGCTTGGTCTGCTCGAGCAACAAAACTCTCAACACTATCTCCCACTTGCAACGCAGTGACACCGATCGCTACGGTTAGTTTACTAATAGACTGACCATTATCCTTATAATGAGGTAAGAGAGTCATAGTTTTCGTTTTCATTCATAAAAATCCGCATTAAGTATAGTTATAGACCACAAAAATTCAAGTGACACCCTGGCTTTGAGCCAAAAGCAGCCTAGCTCATAGCCGCCCCCAGATGCACCAAGCTTTCTCAAAAAATCTCCATCAAAATCACTCTATATAGTATATATAATTTTATAAAGCACAATATATTGTGTTATTATTGCCGGCTGGAAAAATAGAACACACGCTCATTAACAATATTTATTGTTAAGCCTACAACAAAAACCCAAAAAATATTCATCAGCATTACACAGGAAGACAGATGACCAACAAACCTCACACCGACACCCTAGAGATTGCATTGCAGGATGCGTCTTTAGATATATGGGACACCAAATACCGTTTAAAAACCAAATCGGGTGAAGCCGTTGATGCAGATATAGATGGCACCTATCAGCGTGTTGCTAAAGCTCTATCTGGCGTAGAAAAAAGCAAAGCTAAACAAGATAAATATTACCAAGAATTCTTATGGGCTTTACGCCAAGGTGTTATTCCTGCGGGGCGAATTATTTCCAATGCCGGCGCGCATGAACATAAGCCGGCCACCTCAACGATTAACTGTACTGTTTCAGGTTCTATCGTTGATTCTATGGATGACATTCTAGGCAAAGTGCACGAAGCAGGGCTAACCTTAAAAGCAGGGTGCGGTATTGGTTATGAATTTTCCACACTAAGGCCTAAAGATGCTTATGTTTCTGGCGCTGGCGCTTATACTTCTGGCCCCTTATCCTTTATGGATATCTACGACAAAATGTGTTTTACCGTCTCTTCAGCGGGCGGTCGTCGTGGCGCACAAATGGCAACATTTGATATTGGTCATCCCGATGTCGTCGAGTTTATCCGCGCCAAGCGCGAAGACGGACGCTTGCGCCAATTCAATTTATCTTTATTAATTACCGCAGAATTTGTTGAAGCCGTAAAAGCAGACAAACCTTGGCCGCTGTCTTTCCCGGTGATGCAGAGAGAATTAGAGCAAGATAACTTAGACTTAACGGACCCGGCGCTTATTATCTGGCGCGACCTACCCCATTCCCTGGGTTATGTGGAAAATAAAGAAGGCTTAGTGGCCTGTAAAATCACTAAAACGCTACCAGCACGGCGCTTATGGGACATCATTATGTCCTCAACCTACGATTATGCAGAGCCTGGCTTTATCTTAATTGATAAAGTCAATGAGATGAACAACAACTGGTTTTGTGAAGATATAAGAGCAACCAATCCTTGCGTGACCGCGGATACATGGGTACAAACTGAGCACGGAGCAAGACAAGTCAGCGCCTTATTAGGCAAGCAAATTAAAGTTTTAGTTGACGGCCAGTTGCACTTATCAGGTGCAGAGGGATTTTTTAAAACGGCAACTAAAAAAGTCGTTAAGTTAATCACTAAAGAAGGCTTTAGCTTACGTTTAACCGAAGATCATCAAGTGCGTAAAATCACCACGCAAACTCGACACCGCCAAGAAACACAATGGTGTAAAGCAGGTGAGTTACAAGCTGGCGATCAAGTCTTATTAAATGATCATCGAGCGGCTAATACTTGGCAAGGCTTATACAGCGAAAATCAAGGTTATTTAATAGGCCTACTCATCGGTGATGGCACGTTAAAAGAAGACAAAGCTGTTTTATCTGTTTGGAAAAGCGCTCAAGCTATCAATGCAAATTCTGATACGATTAACGCTGGCGTTAATGCAGTAATGGCCAAAGTACTAAACGCAAGCCAAGAATTCACGACACGTAGTGACTTTACTGGCTGGTCTGAAATTGCCGGAAGGAATGAGCACAGACTAAGCTTTGCAGGACTTAAGCACTTCGCAGAAGCATTAGGCATGTCAGCTGGCAACAAAGCCATTACACCAGCCATAGAAAGTGCATCTAGTGACTTTTATAAAGGTTTTTTACAAGGTTTTTTTGATGCAGATGGCAGTTTTCAAGGCACTCAAGAAAAAGGCGTGAGTGTTCGTTTAGCGCAGTCAGATTTAGCTCGCTTAGAAGCGGTACAACGCATGTTGTTACGCTTAGGAATTAAATCCAGTATTTATCGTAACCGTCGCAAAGCTGGAATTAAGCAACTAGCTAATAGCAAAGGTGGCAATGCGGATTATCAAATCAAAGCCCAGCATGAATTAGTCATCAGCGGTGAAAATCTAGTCACCTTTCAAGCGCTTATTAATTTTACCGATGTCAATAAATCTATAAAACTGAAAAGCGCACTATCCAGTTATAAACATCAGTTAAATCGTGAACGCTTTACAGCGACCATTGAAGCTATTATTCCCGATGGCTTTGAAGATGTTTTTGATATTCAAGTACCGGGAATTAACACCTTTGACGCTAATGGCTTACATGCACATAACTGTGGTGAACAGCCGCTCCCCCCTTATGGTTCATGCCTTCTAGGCTCCATCAACCTAACGCGTTTTATACACGATCCTTTCACTGAAAACGCTGCCTTTAATTGGGAGGCTTATCGTAAAACTATCCGTATTTTCACGCGTATGCTGGATAACGTAGTCGAAATTAACGGCCTACCTTTAGAAAAACAGCGCGAAGAAATTACCTCTAAACGCCGTCATGGCATGGGCTATTTAGGCTTAGGTTCTACCTTAGCCATGTTAGGCATGCAGTATGGCGATGACGCCTCTTTAGGCTTTACTAGCGAAGTGACCAAAGTGTTAGCGGTTGAAGGCTGGAAAGAAGCACTGGCACTGGCCAAAGAAAAAGGCACCGCTCCGGCATTAGAAAAAATGTACCGAGTAACCGGCAGAATGCTGCATAAACGCCCTGAAATGGTCGCTGATGGCTATAAAATCGGTGATGAAGTTGCCGGTAAAGTATTGCATGCAAAATACAGTCGCTATATGCAAAAAATTGCTGAAGTAGAACCTGAATTGGTTGCAGCACTCGCCGAACAAGGCGCACGCTTTACGCATCACAGCTCGATTGCACCGACAGGTACAATTTCTTTATCACTCGCCAACAATGCCAGCAATGGTATTGAGCCTAGTTTCGCACATCACTACGCACGCAATGTCATTCGTGCCGGCAAGAAAAGCAAAGAAAAAGTTGATGTTTTCTCTTTTGAATTACTCGCTTATCGCCAGCTTATTAATAAAAAGGCAATGCCCTACAGCGACAAAGCAGACGAGCAATTACCCGACTATTTCATCACAGCGGACGCCATTACCCCGAAACAACATGTTGACGTACAAGCCGCTGCGCAAGTTTGGATTGATTCATCGATTTCGAAAACGGCCAACGTCCCAACCGACTATCCGTATGAAGATTTCAAATCAATTTATCAATACGCCTATGACCAAGGCTTAAAAGGCTGCACCACTTTCCGCTTCAACCCTGAAGTTTTCCAAGGGGTGCTAGTTAAAGAATCAGACCTAGAAAATACCACCTATCAATTTACCCTTGAAGATGGGCATGTATTAGAAGTAAAAGGCAATCAACAAATTGAATACGATGGCGAAATGCATTCCGCAGCTAATTTATTTGACGCCTTAAAAGAAGGCTATTACGGAAAATTCTAAATAGGCAACAACAATGACCATAAAAATAGATAAAAAAATTGTAAGCTATAAAGTAGTCACACCAGAAAGCGAGCAGCCAGCGATCATTGAAGAAGTAAAAGATGATTTGGAAAGTATGCACGAAAATCTATCGCGCCCAGAAATGCTACTTGGCTCTACCTATAAAATTAAGACCCCACAATCAGAACACGCCTTATATATCACTATTAATGACATGATTCTGAATGCTAACACAGAGCATGAAGAACGCCGCCCTTATGAAGTGTTTATTAACTCCAAAAACATGGAACACTTCCAATGGGTATTAGCCTTAACCCGCGTTATTTCAGCGGTCTTCCGTAAAGGTGGCGATATTACCTTTATGGTCGAAGAGCTCAAAGCCGTGTTTGACCCGAAAGGCGGATATTTCAAAAAAGGCGGTGTGTATATGCCCTCTTTAGTAGCAGAAATCGGCCATGCGATTGAGCAACACATGAAACATATCGGCATGCTAAAAGATAGAGAACTGGAAGCACATGAAAAACAATTTCTTGCCGAAAAACGCAAAGAATTTGAAGCCAAACATGGCGAGCAAAGCGATGCTAGCCATGATTTTCCAGCGCAAGCACAACTTTGTACTAAATGTCAGACTAAAGCTTTAGTGCTGCTAGATGGCTGTATGACCTGTTTAAATTGTGGCGATAGTAAGTGTGGGTAGTTTGAGTTTTTGAGAGGTTATGTATCCCGTTGCTTCATACTACTTTCATGCTTGGCTTTTAGGGCTGAGCTTGGATATAGTGTATGACTTAGCGGGATAAATCACTTGTTAGATTTAATTGACGTATAAATGGCTTACCTAAAACAATAAAGCATAACTCGTAAGCCGGCTAGCTATAGATTGGAATAACCTAGCGTTTTCCGACATTTTGCTTGCCATCTAAGCATTGGATTGCGCCTTATGGAGGAAAACGCTAGCGCTATTCGACTCTACACTCTCGTCCACCTAGAATAGAAAAGCGATACCGTTAAATTAAAAAACACACGGCAAAAAAATTATCACCTGATTCTCCACTTACATGCATAACAAAAAAACCGTCCTCTCATTAGTCCTTATCCTATCATTTAGCGCACTACTCAGTGGTTGTCAGTCTTGGTTTGGGCCGAACGCTTTAAATGCAACCCATCCAGCCTATAACCAAGCGATTGTTAATTCACTGAGCGAGGAAATGCTCTTAAACTTAGTACGCTTAAAGTACCGAGACCGGCCTTATTTTCTCAATATTGATAGCGTGACGGCATCAATGTCACTCGGTGCTAACCTAGGTATCTCAGGCGGTGAATATGTAGAGCCTAGTGCTGGTGTCAGCTTCTCCCAAAATCCAACGATTTCATACACCCCTTTAAGTGGAGAGAATTTTTTAAGGAACGTACTTTCGCCCATACCTTTGGAAGCAATACTCATCATGGCAAATTCTGGCTGGCATCCGGAACGTATTTTAGGTATATGCATCGAACGGATTAATGGCTTAAGGAATGCGCCCAGCGCTTCTGGCCCAACCCCTAGGATGGAACCAGAATATAAAGATTTTAAACAATTTATAAAATCATTAACTTATTTACGTGATAACAGCCTGATCGAAATAGGCGCGAATATTGATACCAGCAAACGCATTAAAATCTATTTTTTACCAACGCAAGAGCCGCAAGCCCTTGCAGAAATGAACACCATTCGCACATTACTACAACTTAAAAACTCAAACAACTACCTTATTAGCAACAGCACTCTAGCTGACAAAGCAAACTCTTGGCGTTTTGGTTTACGCTCTATCCACAGCATTATGTACTATTTGTCACAGAATATAAGCGTGCCTGATGCACATAAAAAATTAGGCCTAGTTACTAATACCATCACTAAGCAAGGCGATTTTTTTGATTGGAACGAAACCCCAGCAGGCACGGTATTTAAAGTAATGAGCAGCGCAGATAAACCGAATAATGCTTATCTATCTGTGCCTTACCGTGGCTACTGGTTTTATATTGCAGATAATGATTTGAACTCAAAATCAACTTTTATGCTGCTTAATCATCTTTTTACCCTACAAGCAGGACAAAGTCAGACCGAAGGCCCAGTATTAACGCTTCCTGTTGGCCGGTAATAAATAAATAACTTAGCCATGATTGATACTATCTATATAGAAGAAAATATCCTACAGCACCCTCGGGTGCTGGATATTTGTGCCCGCTTTCCGAAAGCACGGCGAATCACTTGCCATCGCTATGGCGAAGTCTTTAATCCAAAAGCTCAAAACTTTCGCCTGCAAAAACAACAGCCAGCTTTAATTCTCGCCGAAAAATATCAGGGATTTATGCTCAAAGCCCCAGCGCATTATGGTATTGGAGCCAAGCAGAATTATTACTTCTCGCATATGTTAAATTGCTTGTACGATTGCCGTTATTGCTTTTTACAAGGAATGTACCAATCGGCCAATTATGTACTGTTTGTTAATTATGAAGATTATTTCGCCGACATACAGCGCTTATGTGCTGCCACACCCGACAAGCCGGTGCACTTTTTCTCAGGCTATGATTGCGATAGTTTAGCCTTGGAGCCCGTCACCGATTTTGCTAAAGCATTTTTACCTGTTATTCGCGCCACGCCTAATGCATGGATGGAATTACGCACGAAAAGCACCCAAGTTCGGCATTTATTAGATATTGAAGCCTTTGAGCGCTGTATTGTTGCGTTTAGTTTTACGCCTGATGAAATTGCTTCCGCATTGGAACATAAAGCCCCCAATATCCTAAAACGGTTAGATGCGCTGGATAAATTACAGCAGGCAGGCTGGCCGATCGGTTTACGGTTTGATCCGATCATTTACGAAGATGATTATCAGCAACACTATCAAAGCTTATTCAAAACGGTATTTGCTAAAATTAACCCTGATTTATTGCATTCTGTTAGTTTGGGCGTTTTTCGTTTACCGAATAAGTATTTTAAGAAAGTACAGAAGCTTTATCCTGAAGAGAAACTATTTGCCAGCCCACTAGAATCGCGTGATGGCATGATGTCTTATAAATCACATTTAGAACAAGCAATGATGCAGTTCTGCACGCAAGAATTACTCAACTATATCCCCGAAGATAAATTTTTCCCATGCAGCCTATAAAGCGTACTGTTTTAATTACCGGGGCAAGTTCGGGCATAGGTCGGGCTTGTGCGCGCACTTTATTAGAACAAGGGCATGAGGTGATTGGTGTTTCCAGAAATTGCCTGCAATTTACGCAAACCCACCCGCATTTTAGTTCAGCGCCAATAGATTTCAGCGACTTAACCACTTTGCCCGATAAAATCAAACAACTGAGCAAACAATACCCAGCCATTGATAGCATTGTTTTCAGTGCCGGCAAAGGTCAGTTTTCCAGTTTGGAAGAGTTTTCCTTTGGCCAAATACAAGAAATAATGAATCTAAACTTTGTTAGCCAAAGCTTTCTGGCCAAAGGATTTCTGCCTGCTTTAAAAAGAAAACCTTGTGCTGATCTTATCTTTATAGGCTCAGAGGCCGCCTTAGCGGGCAGTCGCAAAGGCTCGATTTATTGTGCCAGCAAATTTGCTCTACGAGGTTTTAGCCAAGCACTAAGAGATGAATGCGCAAAAAGCAGTGTGCGCGTTTCCTTAATTAACCCCGGCATGGTGAAAACCGATTTTTTTAATACACTCAGCTTTGCACCCGGCGCACAAGCAAGCCAACATTTACTAGCAAAAGACGTTGCCGATGCCGTTAGCTATATCATTAATGCGCGCCAGGGCATTATTATTGACGAAATAAACTTAAATCCGGCCAATAAAGTAATAACTTTCAAGAAGTAAAGCACAATATTGAGAGTAAGGCCTGAACTCTAAGGCCTAAGACTGCGACAATATGTCACATTTTCAATTGCAATAAACTTAGATATCATATATGCAACTCTTAAATGCACTCCAAACTGATTAGAGTTTACCCTCCTCCTTAAATGCGCCTTAACTTAGTTAAGGCGCATTTTTTTTGCCTAGCTCCCAGGTTGACTCTTAACAACCGAAATGCGCAGATTATTCATCGGCTCATTGCTTACTTAGCACAAGTTTCATTACCCAAGGAATCTTTTTTCCGACGTATCTGTCCCGAGCTATCTTTATAGGTCATATTGCCTTTGTCATCAGTCCATTGCTCGTTACCCGAAGAATGTGTACGTTCAAACCCTGTATTACCTTGACTGTCCTTGCACGTTTTATTAGCAAATGAATCTATATGACAATGCATCTCGGCATTAGCGCTATTGGTCAAGACAAACAGCACTAAGCCGGTAAATGGGTAATCGCTGCATTATTTTTTCCCTTTAAGTAATGGAAATAAACCTATCTGTTTTGTCTCACTTGTACGTCTCTCATACAAAAATGTTGGTCTTTATTTACTCAGCAATAATATCGCACTCATAACGAAAGACCTTGATTGAATCTGACCAATAACCCGAGCTAAAGCCAGCCTTTTGCTTAAGGTGGCGCAAAAAATCAATAGGTTCAGGTAAAGATTCCCAGACTGAAGGCAAAAATGTGCCACGTCGACTGCCTTCTTGCAAAATTAAACCATCAATATTAGGCCGTAACTGCGTCAATAAATCTTCTTCAGAATAAAAACTCATAGGCTCAGGTTTAGTGAGTATAGACAGGTGAATGTCTAGTTGCGCGTACTCTGCCGCTGTTACTGGTGGAAAACGAGGATCTCTAAAAGCCGCAGCAAAGGCATTTTCGGCAATATCGACAATCAAGGGACGCACAGCCTCTAACATACCAATGCAGCCACGCAGCTGGTGCTGTATTTCCAAAGTGACAAAACTGGCACGGATTTGCTGTAATTCAGGCGCATAATCTTTGCTGTCGATGGACAAAGCTTGGCCATGCTTTAAGCCATAAGCAATAGAATCTTGCGCTGTTTGTAATAATTGTTGCTGTTGCGCTTTAGTCAATAACATAAGCACCATAGCCCACAACCCGACTTTTATCGCCGGCCGTATCACCTGAATTTCTCAGATCAATGGTTTTAATCTGTAAGGCTTGCTTTTGCGCCAACGCAAGCAAGCCACTAACCGGTACACGCCCACAAGCACTGTCATAATCTAAATGCTGATAATCAAGATTTTCTATTTTTTCGCTGGTCGTCTGATCGAGTTGTTGCGCTGTTGCATAATCATGAAAATGACTAAGATCTGAGCTAATAACAATCAAGGTATTGGGCTGGCCATAAAACAGCGCCAGTATCTGCTCTATCTGCTCAGCGGGACAATCACCTGCCACTATTGGAATTAAGCTAAAGTCATCTAAAGTCATTTGTAAAAAAGGCAATTGCACTTCCAGACTATGCTCTAAGGCATGCGCGCGATCAAGATAGGCCACAAAAGGAAATGACAATAAAGAGGCTATCGCTTTTTTATCCAGTGGTATATCGCCAAGAGGGGTATTAAAAGCATCCGCGCTAGATAATGCCAGACCAGTAAAAGCAACATGATGTGAAGGCCCCAATAAAACCACACGTTTAATAATGGCCTGTTGCGCGGCTAAGCGCGCATAAGCCTCTGCCGCACAGGCACCGGAATAAATATACCCAGCATGCGGCACAATGATCGCTTTTGGTACTGTAGCGGACGGTGCAACTTGATCAAGATAACCGGCAAGCATTGCGCTTAATGCCTTCGGATTATCAGGATAAAATGAACCTGCGACTGCGGGCTGACGTATGCTTTGCATGATCTTACTCCCCCATTATGAATCTTTTTTTATTACCTATATAAGCCTGTTAGTGTTAAATTACAAGTACCTATCTATTTACCCTATATCTAAAATAGATCCTCTAGTCATTTAATATTCCATTACAAGGGCGGAAATACTCTGCTGCGCATCTAAAATGTTGAGGTTTGCTATGTCTACTAAAACTAACTCAGAAACAACTGTCGCTACTCACTATTGGCATGACTTAGGCGATGGGCGGTTACAGTGTGATTTATGCCCTCGCTTTTGCAAATTGCATGACGGTCAGCGCGGCTTGTGCTTTGTTCGCCAAAATCAAGATCAGCAAATCGTTTTAACCAGTTACGGGCGCTCTAGCGGTTTCGCCATCGACCCAATAGAAAAAAAACCGTTAAATCATTTTTATCCCGGCTCCTCAGTCTTTTCCTTTGGCACTGCGGGCTGTAATTTAGCCTGTAAATTTTGCCAAAACTGGGATATTAGTAAATCCCAGCAAATGGACTCGATGATGAGTATTGCTGGCCCAGAAATGATTGCCCAAAAAGCCGCTGAACTGGGCTGCTTGAGTGTTGCCTATACTTATAATGATCCCGTTATTTTTCATGAATACGCGATAGATACCGCTATTGCTTGTCGTGAATTGGGCATAAAGTCGGTTGCCGTTTCCGCAGGCTATGTCTGCCCCGAACCACGAGCTGAATTTTATCAATATATGGATGCCGCAAATATCGATTTAAAAGCCTTTACTGAGCGTTTTTATCACCAAATAACAGGCTCTCATTTAGCCGCAGTATTAGACACTTTATGCTATTTACAGCATGCAACATCCGTCTGGCTGGAATTAACCACCTTAATTATCCCGGGCGAAAATGACTCAGCGGCCGAATTAGAGCAAATGACTCAGTGGGTAGTGGAAAATCTAGGGCCCGATGTGCCCATGCACTTTACTGCGTTTCATCCTGATTGGAAAATGTTAGATACGCCCGCAACGCCAGTTGCCGCATTATTATTAGCGCGCGATATTGCTTTAAAAAATGGCGTTCATTATGCTTATGTCGGCAATGTCCATGACAAACCAGCAGAAAGCACCTATTGTCACCACTGCGGACAATTATTAATAGGCCGCGACTGGTATCAATTATCTAATTGGAATTTGACTACCATAGGCGCCTGTACTGCATGCGGCACTCAATGTGCAGGACATTTTGCACAATAATCTGGAGTTTGCGGCGCTAAACGCATGAGCGTTAATAGGTAAATCTAAAGCTCACTGCCATGAATTTAAAGAGTAATATCAGCATCAATAACGGCTTACACAAGGCTGGGCATTGCTCACCCTTGTGTAAGCAAGTAGCCGGTATGCAGCTTGCGGAATACAGAGTGGGTTGCTGAATATTTAGCAAAATAACGGTAAAATGAATATCTTAGTCCTCAAGCCAAAAAGCACGCTTATTACCCGTATCAAAAAACATAGCCCCTCATTTCATTTATAATTTAAGTCATGCAAGCAGAACTCCCTTTACGCGACATACACTTACCCGATGCGATTAGCTGGTGGCCGCCGGCTATTGGCTGGTGGATATTAGCCGTACTAATCCCCCTGTGTAGCTATTTGCTATATAGACTATATAAACGCTTAACCCGCAAAACCGCACTGAAATTCGCCAAAAAGCAGCTAAAATCACTAAAACTAGACGAACAGCTGACTAAACAAGAAAAATTAATCGCCTTATCCAGTTTAATGCGCCGTACTGCGCTTAGCCTTTATCCACGTAGCGAAGTTGCCAGTTTAACCGGCGAAGCTTGGTTAAACTTTCTCGATCAAAGCCTCGCTATTAAAAGTTTTAATAGTGACATTGGCTGGTTATTAACGAATGCGCTTTATCGTCAAGCAGATAACAGCCATTATCTCGCGCCTTTATTTAACTTATGCGAAACCTGGTTAAACGCACAAAAAGAGCCTAAAACATGATTCACTTTGCCTGGCCTTGGCTATTTCTTGCCCTGCCTTTACCCTGGTTTATTCGCCGCTTTATGCCGGCGGTCAACAGTGCTGAACAAGCCGCACTTAAAGTGCCTTTTTTAGATGACTTTACGATCGCTCAAAGCCAACAGGCTACTCAAGCAAGCAAACCCTGGGCATTATGGCTCGCGGTATTCGCTTGGTGTTTATTGGTCCTTGCCTGTATGCGTCCACAGTGGCTAGGTGAACCCATCGAGCAAGGCGTTAGTGGCCGTGATTTGATGCTGGCAGTGGATTTATCGGGCAGTATGGAGGAGCGTGATTTCATAGTTAAGGGTCAAGCCGTTGACCGTTTAAGTGCCACCAAAGTGGTCGCTCATGACTTTCTCGAGCGGCGCGTGGGTGATCGCTTAGGACTGATTTTATTTGGCACGAATGCCTACTTACAAACGCCCTTAACCTTCGACCGCAAAACAGTACAAATTTTATTAAATGAAGCCTTTATTACCCTAGCTGGTGAAAGCACGGCCATTGGTGATGCCATCGGTTTAGCGGTAAAACGTTTACAATCACAAACAGCAGGCAGCCGCGTCTTAATCTTATTAACCGATGGCGCCAATACCGCAGGTAAAGTCTCACCGATCAAAGCCGCTGAATTAGCCGCCCAATATCAATTAAAGATTTACACCATCGGCATAGGCGCCGATGAAATGATCGTCTCCAGCTTTTTTGGCTCAAGAAAAGTCAATCCCTCGCGTGATTTAGATGAAAAAACCTTAACCGCGATTGCCGAAAAAACCGGCGGCCGCTATTTTCGCGCCAGAAACACCCAAGAACTAGAGCAAATTTATCAATTATTAGACGAACTAGAGCCAGTCGAAAAAGATAAGCAGTTCTTTCGACCGCGCACCGAGTTATTCTTCTGGCCTTTGGCCTGTGCCTTATTTTTAGCCTCCCTTATCAGCCTTATGCGCTTACGATTCTCATGAACTTTAGCGACTTTCACTTTATTAGACCTTACTGGCTTTTAGCTTTCTTAGCTTTAATTGTGTTCGTTTTTTTTGCCATTAAACATAAATTACGCCAAGGCAACTGGCAATCAGTTTGTGATCCTGAGTTATTGCCTTTTGTATTACAAGAACAAGAGCTTAAACACAGCCGCGCCCCTTTGATCACATCCAGTTTAGCGGCAACTCTGGCAATTATTGCTTTAGCTGGCCCAACCTGGCAACGCGTGCCTACGCCTGTTTTTAGGAATGCTGCCGCGCTAGTTATTGCTCTTGATTTATCCCGCTCTATGGATGCCGCAGATATTAAACCCTCGCGCCTAGATCGAGCGCGTTACAAAATTGCCGACTTATTAAAAAAACGTAAAGACGGGCAAACCGCCTTATTAGTTTATGCCGGCGCAGCTTTTACTGTGACACCGTTAACGGATGACGCTGAAACCATCAACAATCAACTAAGCGCCTTAACCACCGACATTATGCCCGCACAAGGCAGTCGCAGCGATTTAGCCATCAATAAAGCCGTGGAATTATTCAAGAATGCCGGCTTACAACAAGGGCAAATCTTATTAATCACTGATGATGAGCAAATAGAAACTGCCTTTGCTCAAACAAAATTGCCCGATAACTTTCAATTATCCATCTTAGGCGTGGGCACAGCAGAAGGCGCGCCCGTTACCTTGACGCAAGGCGGATTTTTAACCGATGCCAGTGGCAATATTGTGCTACCCAAACTCAACGCCCCCGCTTTACAGAAAGTCGCGCAAGCAAGTGGCGGCATTTATCAACAAATTACCGATAATAGCGCAGACATAGCAACACTTAGCCGCCATTTTGAACAAGCCGCCAAACGGGGTGAAGCGCTAGAAAATAATTTATTGCTGGAAAATTGGCTGGAAGCCGGTGTGTGGTTATTATTGCCCTTGCTATTATTTGCCTCACTATCCTTTAGACGCGGCTTATTAAGCTTGCTATTTCTCTTGTTATTACCTTTCCCAAAAGAAAGTTACGCGCTTGAATGGCAGGACTTATGGCAAACCAAAGAACAACAAGCACAACAAAGCTATTTACGAGGCGACTATAAAGAAGCCGCAGAAAAATTTACCGACCCTGCCTGGCAAGCGGCCGCTCAATATAAAGCGAATAAACCATTAACAGAAAAAGAAACACTAGCGCCAGCAACAACGGCTACCGGTTTTTATAATCAAGGCAATGTTTTAGCCAAATCAGGACAACTAGAAAAAGCCATTAGCGCTTACGAACAAGCGTTAAAACTTAACCCTGACAATGAAGACGCTCAATATAATAAAGAACTCGTTGAAAAAGCCTTAGAACAACAAAAACAGCAACAACAAAACCAAGAGAAAGATCAAGACAACAAACAGGATCAAGCAAATCAAGATCAATCTGAATCTGGTGATAGCGAGCAAAAAGACCAACAAGGCGAGCAATCAGATCCAGATGCTGAGCAACAGGATAATAAAGACCCTGAGCAACAAACAGCTCAAGAAAATCAAGAGCCTGACAAGCAGGATTCCGCCGCGGAAAAAGAACAACAAAAACCTAACGAGACATCAGAATCAGAACAAGAGCAAGCCCCCGAATCTAAGCAAGAAAGTGCCGCAGAAGCACAAGACAGCGAACAACAGCAGGCCAATGAGCAATGGCTAAAGCGCATTCCCGATGATCCAGCCGGCTTATTAAAGCGCAAATTTTTATATCAATATGGCCAGCAAAAACAACGCAACAACACGGGGCAACAATGGTAAGCCGGACTTCAGTGCGCTAAAATACGCCATAGCGTTTGTAATGTGCGCAAGCTCTGCTTAGCTTAAAAAAACACTCACAGCGAAGTTGTTAAAGCCTGTATTGCCAAGCGGAGCTTAGAAACAAGAAGCATTCTGCTTCTTCTCGTTCCCAAATTCCGTTTGGGAATGCATGCCGCTAAGCTCTACTTAGCTTAAAATCAAAGGAGACTCTCATTATGCAACAAGTAGCCATGATCGGCTTAGGTGCAATGGGCACCGGCATGGCGCGTAATCTTGCCAAAGCCGGCTATTTAACAAAGGTTTGGAATCGCACATCCAGCAAAGCACAAGCCTTAGCAAGCGAGCTTAATATTCAGGCTGCCATTACTATCGACCAGCTTACTACTCAGGCAGATGTTATTCTCATCTGCGTTTCTGCGGATAATGATGTATTAGAGGTCATTAACGCGCTGTTACCTAGCATTAAGCCCAATACTATTGTCATAGACTGCTCAACCGTCAGCAGTGCAACCGCCAAGATCGCCGCGCAACAGCTTGCCAGTAAACACGCGCACTTGCTCGACGCTCCGGTATCCGGTGGCGTAGAAGGCGCTAAAAACGGCACTTTAGCAATGATGGTCGGCGGCGAGCAAGACAAACTCAATCAAGTCATGCCCATTTTAGCGTCTATGTGCGCGCGCATTATTTATATGGGTAGTACTGGCTCAGGCCAAGGTACTAAGGCGGTTAACCAAATCATGGCGGCAGGTATTAATCAAGCGGTGACTGAAGCGCTTGCCTTTGCGCAGGCCGAAGGATTGCCGCTCGAAAAAGTGATTGATGTGATTTCCGGTGGCGCGGCCGGTAATTGGTTTTTAAGTCATCGGGGTTTGAGCATGACTCAAGGTCATTATCAACCCGGCTTTAAACTCGCCTTACATCATAAAGACCTAAAAATATGCCAAACGATGGCGGAGAAAAATACCGCTGATTTACCATTGACTCAACAAACTATCAATGATTACCAACGCTTAATGCATGCAGGTTTTGGTGACGAAGACATTTCTGCCTTGTATCGCCTAAAGAGCAAGCAGTTGAGCTGATGACAATTTTATAAAAAATGCCTGACACATTGTCTAAAAAATCACACCTAAATCCTTATAAAAGATCGTTGTTTTTTTACAACAAAGATTAAAAGATTCCATTCTTTTTATGTTAATTGTCAGAAGTAAGCCATTAACTACTGATATATAAAGGAAATTATTTTTCATTTAGTCCTTGTAAGAAAGAAACTTTACTGCTATTATTTTTCCTGCGTCACAAATTGTTGTTTAAACGATACGTTTTGTTGTAATAATAAAACACTAATATACTTACCCTTGGGGGGGACTATGATTAAAAAAATGAAACTAGCACTAAGTGCAGCAACGGCTGTCCTAGCTTTCGCAGGTTTAACCGCTGCTCCACAAGCAAGCGCAGACGAATTAGGCGACTTAAAAGCAAGAATTGCAAAATTAGAAAAAGCAGATGCGGAGCAAGTAGCCGCTAGCAAAGATAATATGGTTTTCTTCCGTGGTGGTTATGCGAGAAATAATGTTGCTAGAAGAGGCCTTGCGGCAGGCGGCGATGTCACTCTAGGAACCTCAAACCCAGTAGAAAAAGACGGCTGGTATTTAGGTGCTGGCTTTGATTTTAGCTTAAGTGATGATTTATTCGGCCTACACGATGGCACTGAAGTTCTTGCTGAATTAATGTTTAATTATTCTGAATTTGCTAGATCATCTACTTCTACACTAGATGTTATTGGTCAACTTACGAATAACAACCTGAATCAATCAGCCACTGTTAGTCAATTTACCTTAACAGCCTCTCCAAAAATTAAATTTTTAAAAGGTAGCGACTTCCGTCCTTGGATTATTCCTGTTGGTTTCGGTCTTCACGTTATCAGCCCGACAAGTAACGGTATTACTTACCTAAAACCAGCCATGCAATTTGCGGCAGGTGCGGATTACCGCGTATGGAACGACATCTACTTAGGCGCTGACTTCCGTTATAACTTAGGCTTTGAATCTGTTCCTGATAGAGAAATCAATGTTGATGGTTTCACAACAGGCGCATACGTAGGTATTGGCTTCTAAGCAAGCGCTTAAAGTTATATCCCTACAAGAGGGAAGGCTTAACGGCCTTCCCTTTTTTTATGCCTAAAATAAAGGCGCGAACCTCGCTTGTGTTAATATAGCCCACTTTAATCATCGTGCCGTACAAAATACCTTAAACTCCGTAGGGCGCGGCTTTAGCCCGCCTGCTTAAGACCAAAAAGCCGGGCTAAAGCCACGCCCTACCGCTGGGTTGGTATATAAGCATAACTAAGGCATTCAAAAAAATAGACGGATAAGTAAATTATGGCCAAAGTTTGGTTTGTTGGTGCAGGACCTGGTGACCCTGAACTGATTACCCTCAAAGCACAAAAACTCATCGCTCAAGCGGATGCAATTTTATACGCAGGCTCTTTAGTCTCAAAAACGGCAACCCAATGGGCCAAGCCTGAGTGCGCGATAGAAGACTCCAAAGGCATGACTTTAGAAGAAATCACCGCTTGGTTAATCAAATACGCCATCGCTGATGCGACCGTTATTCGCCTGCAAACTGGGGATCCTGGTTTATATGGCGCCTTAGTCGAAATGATACAACCTTTAGATCAAGCCGGCATTGACATAGGCGTCGTGCCCGGCGTCACTTCGGCAATGGCTTCAGCAGCTGCGGCAGTAGAAACACTGACTTTGCCAGAGGTAACGCAAACGGTTATCTTTAGCCGCGTAGCAGGACGCACACCGATGCCTGAGGGTGAATCGCTAGTCGAGCTGGGGCAACATCATTGCACCCTGTGTTTATACTTATCGATTACCTTATTAAAAAAAGTGCGCGAAGATTTGTTGGCCGCCGGCTGGTCGGATGATGCGCCAATTGTGGTGGTGCATAAAGCCAGTTGGCCCGGCGAAGAACAAGTGCTGCGCGGCACGTTGGCAACGATTAAAGAGCAATGCAAGCAAGCGGGCGTTAATGCGCAAGCGATGATCATTGCCAGCCCTGCCTTGGGCGCAAGACAATGGACAGACATTAAAAAATCTAAATTATACGCTGCGGACTTTAGTCACCGTTTTCGTAAAGCAATAAAAACACAGGAATAAGCATGGAACACAGTATTTTATTAGTTGGTCACGGCTCAAGAGCCAAACAAGGTAATATAGAAATTGAAACGTTTGCCGAGCATTGGCGCGCGCAACATCCTGAGTGGCAGATTGACGTGTGCTTTATTGAATTTGCTGATGTTTTGCTCGATGCAGGTTTTGATCTGGCAGCGAAAAAGTCAAAAAAAGTGCTTGTTGTGCCATTAATTTTGAATGCTGCCGGCCATGTAAAAATGGAAGTCCCTGAGCATTTAGCAGAAGCCAGAAAGCGTCATCCTACGGTTGAGTTTCTTTATGCGCCGCATCTCGGTGCTAGTGAAGCCATTTTAAGCATCATGAAACGCAACTTACAAAAAGTCATGGTTGGCTTAGATATGCCCGATCCTAAATCGACCGGCGTGATAGTTTTAGGCCGTGGCTCATCGGATAAAATTGCTAATGGTGAAGTGGCGAAAATGGCACGCTGGCTATGGGAGGAAACGCAGCACGAATTAGTCGATATGGCGTTTACTGGCATTACCTTTCCTCGCTTGGAAACTGCCGTACAACGACAGATTAAACTAGGCATGACCCAAGTATGTGTCTTACCCTATTATTTATTTACCGGCACATTAATTGAACGTATTGATAAACAAGTCGCGCATTTGCAAGCGCAATATCCGCAGATTCGTTTTGGGTTAAGCCAGTATTTTGGTTTTGAACCAGAAATTTATGCCTCACTTGATCAGCGCGTTTTCGACTTGCTTGAAGATAGGCCAACAAAAATGATGGAATGTGATGGCTGCCATTATCGGCAGATTGCTCAAGAGCATGGCCACGGGCATGAGCATTAAAATGC
>JACUUF010000214.1 GCA_014859465.1 Methyloprofundus sp. | reverse complement strand
AGTCACTGGGTTGGGTTTATTATACACAAAAGCCAACACGACCAGCAAAACCATTTCGTTTTGCCAATATTCTTTGCCTTGCCAGGAATTAAGGCGGTACTGTTGAAACTTTTCAACCATATTAACGTATCTAGGCCCCAACTTTATTTTCATCCCAAGTTTCAAGAATAAAGAGAGTGATTGTGTGAGCTGAATGCACAGCAAGACGTGCGTGACGTGGAAGTAGCTTGTAGCCTTGCTTACCTTGGCCATGGGCGGAACTTGCATGTGTTCTTAGCGCGCCAATACCATCAACAACAGACAGAACTCCGGACAATATGCGCTTTACATCGTCATCTTCTTTACTTCTAGGATCAAACCCTAAGTCATTACGAACGACTCTCCAAACGCTTTGAAGGTCCTGTTTATTAGGCATATCAAGGTTTTCATCTTCGATATAGACCTTACAAACAGACTCAAGAATATTTGATGCCGCTGAAACAGCTTCTCTTGGATTAGCGTTCACATTTTCTAATGCGCGATTAAATTCAGCCTCTATTGCAATAAAGTTTCGCCCTGCTATTAACTCTCGCAAGGTCTTACTTTGTGATGCGCTACCATCGGAAATATAACCGCCAACGATATATTGCAAATTGCATTGCGTGAGTGTTTTATCCAGCTTTTCTTTAAAAAGCACTTTAGGATTTTGTATTTCAACGTTTGCCCATGAGTTTTGACTGTTAATTTCGGTTTCTGGTAGTTCCATATAGCCCTCAATTAACTTGCCCAAAACACCTAAAGGTTCATCAGCTTCTTTATTTACTTCCCTTAGCCAAGCAACTACCTTCTTTGGTTTTGAAAGGTCCGATTGAGATAAGTCACCCGGGGCATCGGCATACAGAAACAAGCTGTCTAAGCTCGTATGTGTTTCAAGATCAGGCAAGCTGTCAGATAAAATTGAGATTATTGGCGCTGGTATTTGCTTTCTCATTATCTGCCCATACCCTTTAAAACTTCCTCAATTTGTTGAACAGTGTAGCTTTTATAACGTTCATACAAGGTTTTGGTCGCTGTTGAGGCATTTGTTGGCTTAGTGTATCCAGCAAGAGACTTATAGTTTCCAACCTTTGCTTTCAGTGTGCCTTCCTTAAGGTTTTTGCTTTTAGCCAGCTTTCGACAAAGCTCACTTGCAACTCCGTACTTAAAATTTACAGCCTCAGCTTGTTTAAAAATTAGAAAACATCTCAGCTCCAATTCATCATTCCATACTGAACCATGGCGATAGTTATTACTTGGCATACCCATTCCTTTTAACTCAACTTCGGTCCAAAAACTTTTTGGTACTTTAAAACCTGTTCCAGCAACCAAGCATGTTGCTCCGGCCATTTGCTCTGGTCAATAAAGTCACCGTCAAAATAGGTTTTGATTCGACTGGCTTTTTTATGCGGAATTTCATCCCAGTCAAGTGTCTGACCTAACTCCAATTCAATTTGATCTTTCATCCCATGTAACTGATGAAAAAGCTCCTTCGAATCGGGAATATACAGATCACAACCGATTTGATTAGTCTGACTGTTTACAGTCAACGAAATATGAGCCTGGGACGAACCCACGCTAATGTCATACCAATGCTGAGGATAGGTTTTTCTTAACTTCAAGGTCGGATACCTATCCGCCGCTAACTCTTTAAACGTATTCCAAAACTCATGCTGTAGCAACTTTAAATCCGATAATTCCGTTGTGGAATGAGTGGTGGCTTTAATCGCTTTACTCCAGTCATTCGGCTTAACCACTAAATTAAAGTTGGGCGCAAAGGGTGAATCTGCAATTTGCCAAACTTCCATCTGAATCAAAAAGAAATTTATTTTTGATTCAGTGTGTTCGTTTAACCACTCAACCGCTTGGCGATGTTCTTCGCGGGGTGATTTAACGATCCAGATAATAATTTCAGCATCTAAGCCTGAAGCGTAGGTAATGATCTTGCCAAGATGGTCATGGTCCGTCATCTCTAGCTGGTTTTCGATCACCACCTTTCGACCGGTCATCGACTCTTCGGCATAAATATCGACATTAAACTTGCCAACGCTCGCTTCGGTTTCAATTAACGATAACTCAATACCAATTACATCGCTTAACTCAGCCATGTTTTCAGGGTTCGCAAGCCATTGGGTAAAATCTAATGCCTCATGCTTCCAGACATTCCTTAGGTCAACTTTTTGAAGCTTTGATAGGTTCATTTAGTCGCCTCCTTCCCAGAGCCTTTCGTTACCCTTGATGCTAACTGCCCTGTTGCCGACACTACTTCATGTATTGGTGATGATTCTTTAGTGGTGCTTGTAAATATTTTTGACGCATTATCACCAATCGTTTTAATTGCAGTATTCATTAACGCCGTCAGCATTTCCGGTTGATTGGCACCTAGTCGGTCAATCTGCTCTTTAAAGCTTTGATAAGAGCTTGTCACCGCTTGTTTGTGTGCATACTCTTGTCGTAATCGTTCAAACTCATTTCTTCGCCTTGATGTGAAAACCGCAAACCAAATGGCCGGCAACAAAAGAGGAGAAACTTGCAGTAAGCTCTGAAGAATATTCTCAAGGCTAGAATTGTTCGTAACAGAATAATAAAAACTAAATCCTCCAACGATTAGTAAACCAACTAAAGCCAAATAAAACTGTCTAGTAAATTTTTTAATAGGCTCAGCACATTCGTCTTTTAGCCTTTTATATTCAGATGCCAAACCGGCGCTGACCGCACCTGGTAACAAGCCTTCAATCTCAATTATTAACTCTTCAATTCTTGATTTGTGTTCTTTTTCGTAATGATTAAATGCCTTCTTATATTCCTCAAGCTCGGACTTCATTCCACCAATATTTTCACCTTCTTCGTTAGGCTTGCCAAAAACCTTTAAATAGAATGCTTTTAACAAATCCAACTCTTTTTCTGTATCGGCAAGCATTTCAGCAATTTCATCAGTATTTTTCTTTGCTGTTTCTTCTAGCTCGCTAATATTTGTTTGCGATTGAGTCGATTGGCTTTCAAGCTCTTGTATGGTTTGATTTATTTGGGCCGATTGAGCTTTGATAGATTCAATATCTGAATACAAGTCTTTAATTTCAGCATTTAAGCCAGAGTCGCCATCCTCTCCAAACAAACGGCTATAAAGTTGTCCAGACTTGTTAGCATCAGACTCAATTGCTTCCAAGTAATTGTGAGCATCACTGACCGACTGTTTGAGTTCTTCAGTACGTAATTGACTAAAGTCGATTAGCGAGCTTTTAAGTTGTTCCAATAGCTTTTCTTGGCTTTTTGATACGGACTTTATACCTTTGGCAACGGCATCGGGCATAACCATGTATGAACGAAATGAATTCAGAACCAAATCTAGATTGTTATTCGCTGCTTGAATTTGGCTTAGATCTGAAGTGTTATTTTTAAAGATACCTAAGTGATTTAATGACTGTTGAACCGGAGGTTGTGCATTTTTAAGGGTTTGTAGATGAAAAGTATCTCTATCAATACTCTCTAAAATCGAAATGATTAAATTGGCAACTTTTTCAAACCGCACAAACTCGGTAATGACGTTCTCATCAGACTCAGCCCCCAACTTAATACTTTCCAGTGTTGCAACTAGGCTATTCCAATCGGTATGAAATACATGATTATCAAATGCTTCTGACCAACGGTTCATTGTAAAGCCTCCTGGGTGATGGATTGGGCGAGTTGGGCTTGGGTGTGTTGCGCGGTTTGCAGTTGGGTTTTGATTTGGTCGCATAGGGTCATGAGTTGATTGACTTTAGCGACAATGCGGGTTTGTTCTTGTTTAGGTGGGAGTGACACAATTAGCTCTTCCCACTTCCCTCTATTGATGATGGGGGTCGCAGAACCCGTAGCCTTTTCTAGAAGAGCCTCTTGAAATGAATCTGAACTTAGACTGAAATCCAAGTAATTAGCATCAAGCATTATTGGCCGAATTGAATTGATTTGCTGATTAAACGATAGCCTCTTCTCAACTTTTATTGATTTCCCAATAGAACCTCCGATGCAGACCATCAAAATATCATTTGGTAAGGCTTCAACACTCTCATTAACACCTACTTCTGTTAAAAATTTCTCTGCATCCAATAGTTCCTTATATGGAGTAATTTGGCCTGGTCCAATAAAAGGAACATCTCCATTAAAAAACGCTGCATTCTTAGTGCTTGGAGTTTTACCAGTAAAACCAATTCCACAATTACCAAGCCTTACCCACTTCCAGCCATTCGGTAGGTCGAAAGGTTTTTCATCTTCTGTGATGGGAGGTAGGGGTTTGGATTTTTTGATTTTGCCGTTTTTGATGAGTTGGGCTTTTTCGGTGGCGATTTTTTTCAGCAGTTCACTGGCGGGTTCGTCGTTGGGGTCTTGCGGTACGAGTTTGCCCATCACCGCCAGTTGCAGAATGGTTTGTTTAAGCGTATCAATACTGTGTTCGGTGGTAAACAGCACATCAAAATGTTGTTCGATTAATAACCAGGCCTGGTGGCTGTCGGCGCTATTATCAGGATTTACCAAATTCCCCAATAGGGTTTCAACGAGGGTTTGATGGGTAGCGATGGAATCCAGCGTTTGCGTTTCCAAAGCATCGCATAACGCCATTAATTCATCGACCTTTGCGACAATGCGGGCTTGTTCTTCTGTTGGTGGAACAGGTATAAGCAACGCTGATAATGAGCTGCTATTCAAGGTATACCCCATAATTGCTCGTTTACTGTTGCCAGAATTAGCTCGTTCAGGCAAAACCTTGAAAAGATATTTATTGTTAAAACCTTTAAAACAATTAATCGAGATTATTGCCTCATTGTGGTAAGCATCCATTTCGAGAATGGATACCTTTCCAACCGTTAGCTTAAAACTCATTAAAATCGAACCTTTTGAAGCAGGCTCTGATTTAAACACCTTATCCACTGCTTCAATTGTTATTTTTTTTGATGTGGCTTGTACCGTTGAATCGTGATTTAAATCAGCAATACTAATCCAAGGAAAACCATCAGGGCTTTCAGTCCAGAACGCTGAATTTTTTGTAGATGGAGTTTTCCCAACATTGTAAAAACAAACATTGGGTAAATATGCCCATTCCCAACCCTTTGGCAGTTCAAATGGTTTTTCGTCGTCAGTGATTTCAGGCAGGGGTTTGGTTTTTTTGATTTTTCCGTCTTTAATCAATTGCGCTTTTTCGGCGGCGATTTTTTTGAGCAAATCGCTGGCGGGTTCGTCATTCGGGTCTTGCGGTACGAGTAAACCACGCACAGCCATTTCTAAAATCAGCTCACGCAGTTTTTGAATGCCGAGCAAGTTGATTTTGCCGCGTGTGCCGCGCCCGGCTGTGGATTTGGCTTCGGTCGCTTGCGTCCAAATATCGAGGTGTTGGGTAATGAGGTTTTCTACTTGGTTCATGGTTAAGCTTTCCCTGCCAAAGCGTTGCCAAGTATCGCTTTGAGTTGATCGCGCAGTTGTTGCAACTCGGTTTGTTGCTGTTGGTAGCTGGCCAGCAGTTGTTGCGGATCGTGAATTTCGACTTCTTCTTGATGCGGGTTTTTGATATCGAGGTTGTAGTTGCGATCAATAATCTCATCAATACTGACGCACCAGGCCTGGTTGGTTTCAACACGATTGGCAAAACCGTCTGCTTCATGGCCCCACCAGTCGATTTCGGTTTGAAATTCGTCAAACTTCATCGGTTTGGTTTTGC
>JACUUF010000213.1 GCA_014859465.1 Methyloprofundus sp. | reverse complement strand
AATAGCGCAAGATGTAAGCGATCTGGCAGGTTAAGTTTTTTAAAGGTTGAGCTTAAGTGAGCCTTGACTGTGCGCTCCGAAATTGTGAGCTGTTTGGCAATTTCCTTATTATTTTGCCCTATGCCGACCATATTGGCAACCTCAAGTTCTCGAGGCGATAGTCCTTGCAGTAATTTAGAATCATAATTCGACATGGCAGTGGGTTGCTCATTTTTGTTGTTAAGCTTAACTAGAGCGCCAATAACCAAAGGAATAAGGTGGCGTTGAATCCATATATCACCTTTTAAAATAGTGTCCACTGCCCGAGCTAAGAGTTCAGGCGATTCATTAACATCACAATAGCCCGCTGCGCCTTGCATTAAAGCATTGATTTGCGCTTTTTCTGGCCATTTTTCACCTACAATTAAAGTCTTGTTCTTATTTTTATGTAAGGTCGAAATAAGCTCATTGCTTTGTTCGACTTTTTTGGTATCCATAATAACTAAATCGGCACTGTAGTGTTCAGGCAGATTAATCACACTATTAACCTCATGAGCCTCTGAGAGGGCGCTATGGCAGCGCTGGTTAAGCGCTTTGTTTTCAGAGAGTATTAATATACTAGCCATGAGTTGCTTATATTTGCGATCATAAAGAATATTAGCGTTCTTTTAATGCACGGTCTTGAGCTTTTAATATCGGCTTAAGTAAATAATCTAACACGGTTTTTTTGCCTGTTAAAATATCAACATCAGCAGTCATTCCCGCAATGATCTTAAGTTTTTCGCCATTTTTTTCTAAATAATTTTTATGAGTTCTGAGGCGAATCATATAATAACTTTTGCCATCCTCTTCATTAATAATAGTATCTGGGCTAATTTGTTCAAGTTCTGCTTCCAAGCCACCATAAATGGAAAAGTCATAAGCGGTTAGCTTAACCATAGCTTTTTGCCTGGGCCTTAAAAAGGCAATATCCGCCGGCCTGATTTCAGCCTCAATTAATAATTGATCCTCAAAAGGCACGATTTCCAATAGATCCATGCCTGGCTGCACTACACCACCGACTGTTGTTACTTTTAGTTGTTTTACTGTGCCTTTTACGGGGGATAAAATTTGCGTACGCGCGACTCTATCTTCAAGCGCCATAACTGTTTCAGTGGTTCTATCCAATTCAGCTTTAGTGAGATTAAGCTGCTCTAGTGCCTCGGTATGAAAACGTATTTCCAATTCTGATAATTTATTGTTTGCTTCAACAAGAAATGATTCGAGTCGAGGAATCGCTAAATTAGCAGCAGATAATTCACCTCTTAAATCATTTGCACTGCGTCGCAAACGTAAAATTTCAACTTTTGACATTGCACCTTCAGCCACTAGAGGTTCGGACATTCTTAATTCATCCTTTAAAAACTGATAACTTCGCGCTATTTGTTGTGACTTGGATTTTAGTTCAATTAACTCTTGCTCTTTTTGGCGTATTTGTTCATTTAATATTTTACGGTTAGCAGCTAATTCATTTTTCCGAGAAGCGAGTAATTTCTCAGCATCAGCAGCAATATTAGGTGCATTTTTTAATAGTTCTTCAGTAAAAATAATTTCTTGCTTATTCACTTCAGCGGTTAAGCGAGCCTTGGTTGCAATTAACTCATAATATTTGAGCTTAGTTTCATTAAAAGAAGAGGCAAAGCGTACGGTATCCAATTTAAGTAGTATTTGACCTTGTTCAACAATATCGCCTTCTTTAATGAGGATTTCTGATAGGATGCCACCTTCCAAGTTCTGGACTATTTGAATATGGCTAGAAGGGATAGTTTTTCCAGCGCCACGCGTCACTTCATCTAAAGTTGCGTAATTAGCCCAAATTATAGCGATAATCACAAAACTAAACAACAGCCATAAAATGAAATGGCTTTGTATTGAGGCACCATAAAGATTCGCGGCATTCACGTCCGTGAGAAAATCCTGATCTTCAGCTTGCTGTTTTAAGTTAGACTTTAATTCAGTTAGTTTATTCATTATATTAGCCTGTGACCTTAATTTGGCCTTGCTTTAACGCTTCAAGCACGCTTTCCTTAGGCCCATCAGCGACAATTTTTGAACCGTCCATAACAATTAGTCTATCAACTAAAGTTAATAATGACGCTCTATGCGTCACTAAAATTAATGTCTGTGCATTTAATTGCTTAGAAAATCGTTGTTTAAAAGCTTCTTCGGTGCTGTTATCCATTGAATTGCTCGGTTCGTCCATAATATAGATAGGTGGCGAAAGCAATAAAGCTCTGGCAACAGCAATGCTTTGCCGCTGGCCACCAGAAAGAGCTGAGCCGCGTTCACCGACTTGCAAATCAAATCCTGCTGGGTGCTTGTTAACAAAGTTAGTCACGCCGGTAATTTCAGCAGCGCGCAAAATAGATTCATCATCGGCAAAACGAGAACCTAAAGTGATATTGTCTTTCACACTACCAAACATTAAAGAAATATCTTGGGGAACATAACCAATTTGGCGTCGTAAATCTGAAGGATCAAGCTGTCTAATATCCGTACCATCGATCAAAATAGAGCCCTCTTGAGCCTCATAAAAACCGAGCATCAGTTTTTCTATGGTACTTTTTCCGGACCCTATACGCCCAATTAAGCCAACTTTCTCGCCCGCTTTAATTTTAAAGGAGATATTATCGAGTGCTTTAATCGGTTGATCTGGGTAGCTAAAAGTAATGTTTTTAAACTCAATTGCCCCTTTAAAGGTGGGGCGATGTAAGAATTTCTTTCCGGGTTCGCGCTCGACCGGTAAAGACATCATGTTAGATAATGACTTTAATGATGCGCGCGCTTGATGGTAGCGCGTTAACAAAGAGGCCACTTGAGAGACAGGCGCTAAAGCTCGTCCGGTTAAAATCGTACAAGCAATCAATCCCCCCGTAGTCAGGTCTCCCTCAGAAATTTTATATACGCCATAAATAACCACAGCGACAGATGCCATTTGCTGTAAAAAGCCGGTGAAGTTGACCGCAATTGAAGAAAAAAAGCGTGCTTTTAGTCCAAGTTTAGCAATTTGACCAATATTTTGTTCCCACTGCCGTTGTAATTGGCTTTCTGCGCCGGTGCTTTTAATGGAATCAAGATTGGTTAAAGATTCAATTAAGGTCGCACTCTTTTGTGCGGAAAATTTAAATAATTCATTAATGGTATTTTTTAACGGTTTTTGTACTGCAATGCCACCTAAAATAGCTAAGGGCAACACGCAAAAGGGGATTAACGCCAAATCCCCGCCCAACATATAAATGACAGCAAGAAAAATAAACAGAAAAGGTAGATCGATTAAGGTAGTTAGTGTTGCGGAGGTTAGGAAATCTCTAAAAGATTCAAATTCGTGCAAATTATTAGCAAAAGCACCCACTGAGCTTGGGCGTGATGCCATTTTAATGCCTAGCACTTTTTCAAAAATAGTTGCTGATAAAATAATATCCGAACGCTTGCCGGCAGCATCAATAAAATAACCTCGCAATGACTTCATAATAAAGTCAAAGCTATAAACAATGGTGACTCCAATAGCGAGCACCCACAAAGTCTCCAGCGCATGATTGGGCACGACACGGTCATAGACATTCATGACAAAAAGCGGTGACGCTAAAGCAAAAATATTAATGAGCAGTGATGCCGCTAAAATTTCGACATAAATCGGCCAAGATTTATACATAACATCCCAAAACCAATGTTTAGCTCTCGGTGTCGCAGAATCTGCTGTGCGGCTATCAAATTTATGATTAACTTGTATAAAAAAAGCTGAGCCTATGTACTCTTCATCTAATTCTGCAAATGACACAATTTTTTCGCCGCTATCTGTTTCTGGCAAAATAATAGTGTATTGCGCATCATTTTTAGTAATTAGAACGCAGGTTTTATTATTTTTTAACAGTAATACTGCCGGTAAAACTAAATTAGAAATTTTATCTAAGGGACGCTTAATCAGTCCAGCTGACAGGCCTGCGCGTTTGGCGGCTCTAATAAATAAGGCGGGCGTTAATTTATTATCAACAAGAGGCAGGCCTGATGTGAGTGAGTCAGGAGAATGAGGGTTATGTAATATTTTACACACGGAGAGCAAAGCAAGTAACAAAGAGTCATCTAAGTTTGCCGTGATTGCGTGCTTGTCTATTGTTGAATTCGAGGCTGTCATTAGGATATGTATTCGGCATTTAGTTATTCGTAAATATTCAGAGCCCCTTTGCTTATCAACTGCTTCCTGAGGGAGGAGTTAAATAAGGGGGCTGTGAATATTTACAGATATTCACACTATTCCTTGTTTTATAGCGTTAATAGCCAATGAAAGGAATAGAGCTAAAAGTAAAACTATCAAATATAATTTAAAATCAATAAGTAGAATTATGTCATAAAATTTGAACAGCATTACAATAAACTGAAATAAGCAAATTTAAAGGAATCTCTAAATGCCCTATGTAAAACGTAACCAACAAGGTGCAATTGTAGCAGTGCACGATACGCAAATTGATGATAGTTATCAGTGGATAGAAGCAAGTGATCTAAAAGTCACCGCACAAGCTAAAGAGGCCTTAACCGGTACCGATCAGGAGATGGTGCGTGTAGTTGAGGATTTAATTGATTTGCTGATGGAAAAGCAAATCTTTGTTTTTACTGAGCTACCAGAAGCGGTGCAAGCTAAGCTCAACTCACGTAAGCGCTTAAGAGAGGATATAAACTTGTTGGCTATTTTGGTGAATGATGATGCAATTTTTTAAGCAATACATGGCAGAATTGGTGATTAGTACCTTTGTACAATAGGCCAGTGGCAGGGCGTGCTGTACAATTATTTATCATTAAATAAAGCTAAAACACTATGCTCTAAAGGGAATAAATATGATTAACGAAGACAGCAACCAAGAAGCACTGAACCTGCAAGATTTACTCGCAGACGAGCAAACCGACATACTAAGTGAATATCTTTCATTATCCATAGAAAATATAGGCGCCGACACTAAAGTCAGCGTGACTACAGTAGAAGATAATCCAACTACCTATTCATCAACGATAAGCGGGGTTTCTTTTACTGATTTACAGTATCTAGTTGATAGTAATATTGACCCTGTCAGCGAATAGAAAAGCGTTAACAACATCACAGAACAGACAGAAACCATAGGGTTTAGTACTAAAGTACAATACAAATCCTTTTTTTTCTATGTAAGAATTCATCTATAGTAACGCAAGCGAAAATAAGTCTAAGCAACAAAAAAAACTCATCGGAGAATCGGATTATGGCAAGCTCAGGAATAGTAAAGCAAATATCAGGCATTGTTACAGACGGGACTGGCCGCATTTTACAGGTAGGCGATGTTGTGCTGCCTAACGATCAAATTCTCACCGGTGATACAGGAGCAATTAGCATAGAGTTTTCTGATGGTAAAAACCTAGACCTGGGGCGTAATTCTGATGTAACGCTAAATGACGCAACACTAAATGCAGATGCTGAAGCTAATCAAGCAGAACAAACAATAACCGACGCCCAAGACGAAGTGGATGCTATTCAGCAAGCGCTACTAAATGACGAGGCTTTTGATCCTAATGAATTAGACGCTCCTGCCGCAGGTGCGCCAACAGAAGAAAATGCAGGCAGTTCAATTGTTCAGGTTGATTATTTAAATCCAGCCACGACACCAGTAAATGCTTTTGAAACGACAGGGATTGAGGTGGATTTTCCTGAGCAGCCTGATGAGCAGTTGATACAAAATCTTGATGCGGCAACGGACGC
>JACUUF010000212.1 GCA_014859465.1 Methyloprofundus sp. | reverse complement strand
GAGCTGGCTATTCTACCGCTTTCACTCCATAGGTCAAGCTTTTATTTTGACTTTCGCAAATTTCCTTTTACCCACCTGGTATATGTAATCGCCTCCTGACACTACAACCAGCTTTTCATCTAGTATTTTTTCGCCATCGCACTTAACTGCGCCTTGCCTAATCATCCTGTTTGACTCTGATGTGCTTGCTGTTAACCCTGCATCCTTTAACAATAAAGCAATCGCATAACCTTCACTTGAAGCCGTCAATTCTATTTCTGCAATATCATCAGGAATTGCGCCACGCTTAAATTGCGCCTCAAAATCCTCAAGCGCTTTCACTGCAGCCGCTTCACTATGAAATCTAGCAATAATTTCCTGCGCCAGCTTTACTTTATAATGACGTGGATTTGCGCCATCCTCGCATTCCTTATGCCATCCAGCAATTTCCGCCATCGGCCTAAAGCTTAGTAACTCAAAATAACGCCACATTAACTCATCAGATATCGACATGATCTTACCAAACATATCATTTGGCTCATCTCTAATACCTATATAGTTATTTAAAGATTTAGACATTTTTTGCACACCATCCAATCCCTCTAATATAGGCATGGTTAGCGTGCATTGCTGCGGCTTACCGTAATGCCCCTGCAAAGTGCGCCCCATCAATAAGTTAAATTTTTGATCTGTACCACCCAGCTCTATATCCGCCTCCATCGCGACCGAGTCATAGCCCTGAACTAGTGGATAGAGAAACTCATGAATGGAAATCGGTGTATTTGAATTATAACGAGCACCAAAGTCATTACGCTCTAGCATGCGTGCAACCGTTACCTTGCCTGCCAGCTGGATCATATCTGCCGCAGACATTTTGGACATCCATTCAGAATTAAACAGCACTTTAGTTTTAGCGGGATCCAAGATCTTAAACACTTGCTCCTTATAGGTCTCTGCATTCTTTGCAATTTCTTCCGCCGTCAAAGGAGGTCGGGTAACACTTTTACCTGTTGGGTCACCAATCATTGCAGTAAAGTCACCAATTAAAAATAGCACCTCATGCCCTAAATCTTGAAATTGCTTTAACTTATTAATTAAGACGGTATGCCCTAAATGCAAGTCTGGCGCTGTTGGATCAAAACCAGCCTTAACACGCAAAGGCCTACCTTCCTGTAGCTTTTTAATCAATTCCGACTCAACTAGAATCTCATCTGTTCCACGCTTTATTTGCGCCAATACATCTTCTTGCAATTTCTTCACCTTATTTCTTTTTCTGAGTTATACACAATTTTATCTTACTAACTATTTTGCGCTCTTTCTTTACTAATTCGATGTCATATAATATTAGGCATTAGCAAAAAAAACATCTTATAATCTTCAAATGCCATATCAAAACGACTTACTTCAATCCAGCATTCCACTCGAACAGAAAAAAAGTAACTACGTGAATCACCTAATTATTGGACTAGTCTGTGCAATTTTAGCGACAGCAAGTTATGCTTTTTTTTCGATCAAACCAGCACCGTCTACAGCCAATGAAATAGCATTAACAATTCCCGATATCACAACAAATATCGAGCAACCCATCAAGCTACCCAACCCCACTAACACAACATCTGAGGCTAGCACTCCTCCCCTTGAAACTAGCGCCACCCCGAGCATGCAAAGCCTATCTACGATCTGGCAAGAACATAAGATTAAGTCAGGGGAAAGCCTATCAGCCATATTCTCTAAAAACAAGCTAAGTAAATCCGACTTACACAAAATCGTACATGCAAACGATATAAGCTCGCAATTTGCAGCAATACGCACGGGAAAATCCCTAATGATTGGGCTCGACAGTGCGGGTGAACTAAGCCATTTAACTTACAAAAAAAGCCCTTATGAAGAAATCAAAGCGACTCGACTTGAAGATGGTAACTTCAATGTCGAACTCAATCTAAAAGAAATTGAACGACGCATTAGTAGTGCATCTGTGATTATTCATTCCTCACTTTTTGTTGATGGAATTGATGCCGGCCTATCTAACCAAACAATCATGCAACTCGCCGATATTTTTGCTTGGGATATAGACTTTGCGCTAGATATCCGCGAAAACGATCAATTTTCTATTCTTTATGAATCCTTATATATAGATGACAAACCTATTGGCACGGGTGATATTTTAGCCGCCGAGTTCATTAACCAAGGCCGCTCAACAAAAGCCATTCGTTACAAAGACCCCGCAGGAAAAGTAAGCTATTACACCCCCGAAGGCAACAGCATGCGTAAAGCCTTTATTCGCACCCCCATTCCTTTTGCGCGCATCAGTTCAGGGTTTAATTTAAAACGCAAACATCCAGTATTGAATCGAATTCGTGCACACAAAGGTGTCGATTACGCAGCCAGTACAGGCACTCCTATCAAAGTAACAGGAAATGGTAAAATCTCATTTCGCGGCAAACAGCATGGCTATGGCAATGTTGTCATTGTTCAACATGGCCAACGCTACAGCACCCTATATGCACATATGTCTAAATTTCATAAAGGCCAACACACCGGCCAACACGTCAATCAAGGCGATATAATTGGTTATGTAGGCAAAACAGGCCTCGCCTCTGGCCCACATCTACATTATGAATTTCGTATTGATGGCGTACACCGCAACCCGCTAACTGTCTCGTTACCTAACTCTAGCCCTATCCCAAAGAAATATAAGGCTGCTTTTTTAGAGGAATCTAAATCCCTATTAAGTCAATTAGAAACCCTTAACGCCACTCAAATTGCAGAAAAATCACAGTAATATGGCTGCCGAATACTATATAGGACTTATGTCAGGTACTAGCGTTGACGGTATTGATGCAGGACTGTATGATTTTTCAAAAAGTCAAGCCCAGGTCATCGACTTTTACTATCAGCCTTATAGCCAAGAAATAAAACAAAAAATTCATGCACTCTGCAATGCGCACCAAACTCTTTCTTTATCCGATTTTGGCGAATTAGACTCCTTATTAGGCACGCTCTACGCCGAAGCTTGTATTGCCCTATTAAAGCAAAGCAATATTAATGCGAGCGAAATAAAAGCGATAGGTAGTCACGGCCAAACGATCTACCACTCCCCTTGCTCTAGCCCCCCTTTTACATTACAAATTGGCGACCCTAGTATTATCAGTCAAAAAACAGGCATCACGACAGTTGCGGATTTTAGGCGCAAAGATATTGCTGCTGGTGGCCAAGGCGCGCCCCTAGTTCCTGCCTTTCATCGCGCCCTATTTCACTCACCAACAGAAAACAGAGTCATTGTTAATATTGGCGGCATTGCCAACTTAACCCTATTACCCACAGATCCTCAGCAAAACATACTAGGTTTCGATACCGGTCCCGGCAATACCTTGATGGATTATTGGATTTCTGCACATCAAAATATCCATTACGATGTAAATGGTCAATGGGCGGCAACCGGTGAAGTACAGCCTGAATTACTCAAACATTTAAAAAGTGATGCTTATTTTTTCGCCTTACCCCCCAAAAGTACAGGGCCTGAATATTTTTCTGCCACTTGGCTAAATAACAAACTTGCCGAACTGCCGATATATAAAACCGAAGATGTTCAGCGCAGCTTATGCCAATTAAGCGCAGAAACAATTAGCGACGCCATACAGCAATTAGCACCTGAAACTGATAAAGTTTTTATTTGCGGTGGCGGGATTCACAATCAAACCTTACTGCAAGCCTTAAAGCAACTACTCAACATGCCCATCGTTTCTAGCGAAACAGAAGGCGTGCATCCTGATCAAGTTGAAGCCATGGCCTTTGCTTGGCTAGCGAAACGAACAATGCAAGGATTAACGGGCAATTTACCTAGGGTAACTGGGGCAAAAGAAGCGGTCATTCTAGGCGGGATTTATCAAGCTTAATAAGCATTAAGGCAATACTTTCAGTGGGCTAGATTTTAAGTACGGCACAAAAAAATCTAGCCCCATCTCAGCGAGAAGACTTAAACAGAAAAAGAAGATCCACAACCACAAGTTGTGGAAGCATTCGGATTGCGAATCACAAACTGCGCACCCGATAAATCTTCTTTATAATCAATTTCAGCGCCATTCAAATACTGGATACTCATCGCATCAACTAGCACAGTTACACCGCCATTTTCTACTTGAGTATCATCATCAGCAACGTCTTCATCAAAGGTAAAACCATACTGAAAACCAGAGCAACCGCCGCCTGAAATATAAACGCGCAATTTCAAATTGTCATTGCCCTCTTCTGCAATTAAAGCACCGACTTTTGCCGCCGCACTATCACTAAAAATAATTGGATCTGCCATTTGTATAAACCACTAAGCAATTGAAAGTAACATGATTATGACTATACCTACTGTTTTAGTCAAGAATTACGGATACAAAGCCATCGTTTGCAACCCTTGATTTTCATTAAAGCCAAACATCAAGTTCATATTCTGCACCGCCTGCCCTGCCGCTCCCTTGACCAAGTTATCAATCACCGATAAAACTACCACCGTATTACCGCCTTGAGGAACAACAAGCGCGATTTGGCAATTATTGCTACCTCGCACATTGCGTGTATCAGGATGCGAGCCTGCCGGCAAAACATCGACAAACAGTTCATGAGCATAACGCTGCTCATAAAGCGCCTGTAATTGCTCGACTGCATGCGTTTTTAATTGCGCATATAAAGTCGCCTGTATGCCTCGAATCATAGGCACTAGATGCGGTACAAAAGTCAGCCCCACGGCTTGATTAGCGACCCATGACAATCCTTGCCTAATTTCTGGTAAATGCCGATGCCCTGCCGAAGCATAAGCTTTAAAACTTTCCCCGGTTTCGCTCATTAAAGAAGACACTTCAGCCTTACGCCCCGCGCCACTGACACCGGACTTCACATCAGCAATTAAATGCTCAACATCGACCAAAGCATTTTCAATCAATGGTAAAAAGCCCAATTGCACGGCCGTCGGATAGCAACCTGGGCAAGCAATTAAATTAGCATCAACAATTTGCGCACGATTTATTTCAGGCAAACCATAAACTGCCTCAGCAATTAAATCAGGGCACGCATGCGCCATGCCGTACCATTTTGACCATTCAGTCGCATTTTTAATACGAAAGTCCGCAGATAAATCAATAACTTTTACCTTGCGCGCCAAAAGCTGTTCCGTCATTAACATCGCCGTACCATTCGGCGTAGCAAAAAACACCACATCACAGCTCGCTAAAGAATCCACATCAGGCTTAGAAAAAGACACATTAATGCAACCACGCAGGCTAGGATATAACGCATCAACACGCAAGCCATCATCAGATCTTGACGTCACTACTGCCACTTCAACCTGTTCATGCAACGCCAAAATACGCAACAACTCCACTCCGGTATAACCTGTACCGCCCACAATACCCGCACGAATCATATCTAAACCTATCTCAACTGTTAAAAAATATCGACTATTCTAACTGAGGAATGTGAATTTTTCTTGCACTGCTTATTTATACTCCTCTAAAGCAGGACAACTGCAATGCACATGCCGGTCACCATAAACATTATCAATACGCCCTACTGGCGCCCAGTATTTATCATCATGCAGGCTCTTATCAGGAAAAAAAGCTTGCTGCTTGCTATACGGAAAAGGCCATTCCTCAATCAATAAGCGATGTGTATGCGGCGCATTATGTAAAACATTATTAAGCAAATCAGCCGCGCCTGATTCTATCTCCTGGATTTCCAGCCTGATACTGATCATAGCCTGACAGAAGCGATCTATCTCGCCTTTATCTTCACTTTCAGTTGGTTCAATCATT
>JACUUF010000211.1 GCA_014859465.1 Methyloprofundus sp. | reverse complement strand
TCAAAAGGGGCTCAAGTCTAATGATGTTTCAGCACCCATGTCTTTTGATGACCCTAAGGATATGAGTGAATTTAAGTCACTATTGATGCGCAAGTAGGCTTTTGATGTGGATGGAGGCCTTGTGTGATTAAGTCGATGGTTTATGACCAGTATCGCGTTTGGGTGCAAAACGACTATGGCACAGCTGATGTTTTTAAGGCATACGCTAAAAAGCACAAAGCCTACTTTCATCCGGTCGCTAAGCGCTGGGTTTTTATGCGAAAAAACGCACGCATTGCCCTCTCCGAAATTGCACACCGGCTAAATGTTTCACCAGAGAAGCTTGATGCACTGATCCATGCATCAAAGGCCTCCGATGAATTTGTGAAGCTGCTGACATTCAAAATTTACCCTGTTGCTGATGACGATGAGAAACTCATCATATTTTGTGAGTTTGACTGGGCTTCGGCTTACTTTTTTCGAGGGCTTGCCGGAAGGTTTGATGCAAAAAACAAGGCCTGGATTGTTGAATATGATGTTGAGTCCCTTGTTGATGAATTGAATGAGCTAAACGGCATCCCATTGTCCAGTATTGTTTACTTCAACTCTCCCTTAAAGATTGATACCGACTCTCAATCAAATCTGTTTGAACGCAGCGCAGAGGTGCTTGGACAAAAGGGTGATGACATAATTCGGGCTCGTGACAAAGAGTTTGAAACTCTCTCCGCAACAATTCTTCATTCCATTAGGGGGATTGAGTCTCGCGGATTTAATCGTCAAAAACTGAATGAATATTGCCAACAAATAGATGCGCTGCCTCACCAGTCCGTAGGAATTGAATTTTTATTAAGCCGCACCAGTTGTTTGTTAGCTGATGACATGGGCTTAGGAAAGACCTTGCAGAGCGTGGTAGCTGGGCATTTTACCGATGGCATTAAGATCGTCCTGTGTCCCAAATCATTAACTCGAAACTGGGGTAATGAGATTGCCAAATGGACTGGAAGCACCAAGTCTTACTACGTGTGTCCAAGTCGAAGCTCAAGCATACCGTTAGGCAAGGAATGGTATATCTTCAATTATGAAATCTCGGACAAGGCTATCGCTTTTTTAGAGGCGAATAAAATCAAAGAGATCGCCATGGCCTTTTTTGATGAAGCTCATGAGCTAAAAAACCCTCGAAGCATCAAGTCCCGCAATGCCTTCCATATCGCATTCAAGGCCGCAAACCGTATTTTGGTAACGGGAACACCTGTTCTAAATAAACTCAATGAACTTCATACCTTATTGATGTTGTCAGGCCATCGTCTTGGCAAGCTGCCACGCAAGGCGTTTTTAGAGGAATACGGCAATTCAATGGCCGATGCTCGTCAGCTTAAAGATGAGCTGGCAACTTGGATGTTACGCCGCGAAAAATCAATCTTGGGTAATAAGCTGCCCGGAAAAACAGAGCAAGTCGTTGAGATTGATCTTGTAGGTTCAGACCGAGAGCAATACTTGGCGATACTTAACAATGACAACTTATCCTCTATCGTTAAATTTGGAAAATTAAGACACCTGCTTGAGGATATTAAGGTTTCATTTATCGCTGAGCAGATCACATCCATTGCTGGTGAGCATAAGAGCTTAATTTTTTGCGAGTACAAAGAAACCGTTGAGCGTTTTAAAGACCTTTTTGAATCTCGCGGCATTGAGTGTGTCACCTATACAGGATCGGATTCCGTTTCCAAGCGTGATAAAGCAGTGAATGCCATTCAAAATGGGACAGCACGGGTATTTATTGGCAATACGAAAGCCGCAGGTGTTGGTATCACGCTAACCAGTGCCAGTCATGTATTTTTTGCATCCTTGCCTTGGACACAAGCCCTTAAAGAGCAGGCCGAAGACCGCGCTAATCGAATTGGCCAGAAACAATTGGTCAGAATAATCACGCCGATAATTCTTGGCACCATCGACAATCACCTCAAAACCATCATTGATAACAAAAAAGCGCTTGGCGAGTGCGTTGTTAAGGATGAGTTATCGCCTGATGTAAAAATGAAAATCATGGCGGCGGCATCGAAGGCGTCCCGAGCAGCTTAAATAAGATTTGCCGCACATTCACTACTTCTGTTGAGAACTTTTATTTGAGCTTTTAACAGGAGAAGAATCATGTCGCATAAAGACTTATTTAAAGACCTTGTGAATGAAATAATTAGCTTGATGGAGTCTGATGATCTGAATTGGTCTAAACCCTTTAGATCAGTCAAACATCAGAACCCTGTTTCGGGTTCAATTTACAGAGGAATCAATCCATTTATTCTGGCGCTTAAAGCTTACCGTGAAGGATGGGATGAACCCTACTGGTTGACCTTTAACCAAGCTAAAAAACTAGGTCTAAAAATAAAAAAGGGAGCAACGACAACACCTGTTTTCTTTTACTCATTAGTTGAAAAAGAAGACGAAAAAACTGGCGAGAAAAATACCTTTCCGGTTTTCAAAAGCTATCGGGTTTTCAATATTCAGCAAATGGATGGCGTTGTTCACAGGCTGCCCAAAAAAGTTGAGTTGATAGGAAGTCTGAAAGTTGGTTATTGCCGCCCTGTTGTCGATGCTTTTATCGATAACACCGGTGCCGACATCATTACCTCTGATAAGGCTGCGTATAGCCCTATTCGAGATAAAGTTATGATGCCTGCACCAGGCCTGTTTAATTCTGAAGAGAGTTATTATGCAACCTTGTTGCATGAAATCGCTCACTGGACAGGTCATAAATCGCGTCTTAATCGTGAAGGTATCACTGATCATAGCGCGGTGTTTGGCTCGGAAAAGTATGCCTTTGAAGAGCTTATTGCTGAGTTAAGCGCTGTTTTTCTATGCTCACATCTTGGGGTTGAAAAAGGCGGCGTTGATCAAAATCACGCGGCTTATATCAAGCACTGGATTAAGGGTCTCAAAGAAGACCCAATGAGTTTATGGAAGGCCGCTGCAAAAGCTCAAGCTGTCTTTGACTATCTCTGTGAACAGCAGAAATAGTTTTTCAATCAAAGCACCCTTTAGCGGTGCTTTTTACCTTTTTATCAATTAGTCATCTTACTTATCAAAAATCTTTTTTACTCAATCTTCTTTTAAAATTAACGTTAATTGTTCACTATATATAGTGAGAACCTTTAACAGAAAAAGCCGCGCACTCACCTTGCCTTAAAGCTCGGAGTGATTGAAAAGCTGAGATATTAAGAGTCGGTGATTGACCTGAATTGGTCGTCCGTTACTCCCCCTTTCTGTGCAATGAGTGCGCTTTATTCAAGAACCCCTCTTCTGAGGGGTTTTTTATTTGCGCCTCACTATTCCTGTTGAGAACTTTAATTTAGCTTTTAACAGGAGAAGCAGTATGAGCATGACAAAATTGGGTAACTTGGTTTTTTCTTCCGGTAAAACTGGAAATAAAAATCACTGGGTGAAGTCTGGAGCCTTGTATCAGCGGCCAGACGGTTCGTTTGCAGTAAAGTTGGATCAATTGCCAATTGGCTTTGATGGGTGGTTCTCGGTCTTTCCTGAAGAAAATCAGGCAAACCATCAACCACAATATAATCAAGCTCAGCAAGGGTACCAGCAGCCAATGCAGCAACCCACTCAACCACAGCAGCAGTTTCAGTCTGCACAACAACCGGCAAGCATAGAAAGCTTGTCTGCGGAACAAATCCGCCAACTACTGCTACAACGACTTCAGCAATAGTTGTCTTCAACCAAGCACTCTTCGGAGTGCTTTTTCGTTTTCCTCTACCGATATTTAATCGGCCTCACTACTCCTGTTGAGCACATGTGCTTTGAGAACTTTTACAGGAGATGACAATATGCTGAATCCGTATGATATTGGCTACTCCTTATGGGGGTTGGGTCACTGCTGTTTTTTCTTGTTCTGGTAACAAGGATTTCACGACAAGAGCTAAAAGCAAAAACAAAGGCTAACTTCTCACTGGGCTTAGCTGCTGGGCTTGCGCTTTTTTTGGTGGATACCGTTCTAAAGCTTTTTGATACCATCGCATTAGGAAGCATCGGTTTAAAAGCTTGGGCTTTGTGGTTGGCTACACTAGCACTAATCGGCTTGATTTACTTGCTGGTAAAATACTACAATCAAAATACTTGATGAAGGAACATCGAAATGGAAGAAGTAACTTGGTTGGAGATCATCTTTATCTGGTTCATTATTGGCATAGGGGCGCTATTCCTATTCTTTCTTGAGCGTAGCTCTAAGGATAAAAAACAGTAACTTCAAACAAAAAGCCAGCATTCAAGCTGGCTTTTTTCTTAGAGTAAACATTTAATCCCGCTCATTCTTCTGTAAAAAATAGTTAATTTTTTCAAAATCTCTAGCTTTAAGCGCGTCGATAAAATCCGCCCAGTCCTGCATCATTCTTGTTCTGTATTTCATCTTCTTGGCGTGATTGTATGTCATCCTTACCGTACCGCCTACAACATGGGCTAATTGAAGCTCTATCGCATCCGCATCGTAATGCATTTCATTTAAAAGCGTTGAAGCCATGTGCCTAAATCCGTGCGGGGTAAACTCATCGGGCGTAACCCCGGCAGATCGCATTGCCTTGCGAATTGATTCAGCATTGATTGGCTTGTCGAATGAATTAGGACTAGGGAATACAAATGGCGAATCGCCAGCGACTTCAGAAGCTTCACGTATAATTTCGTATGCCTGATTTGAGAGAGGGACTAAATGTGGTTTGCCAGTTTTCATTCTTTCCGGCAATATCTTTATCATCCGCTCGTTAAGGAATACCTCCTCTTTTCTCATTTCCGCAACCTCTGATGGTCGCAAAAACACATAAGGCATTAGGTTCAGAGCTGCGCCAACCGAATATTTGCCCTTATGTGTTTGCAACTTCTCAAAAAGCTCAATCGCTTGTTCTTTGGTTGTTGCGGTCGCATAGTGCCGAGATTTTGCCTTCAGAAGCACATCATCTAAATCTCGGCTAGGGTCTTTATCACAGTACCCTGAAGCCACCCCATATCGAAAAACTTGTCCAGCGGTCTGCTTCATTCTTTTTGCAGTATCAAGCACACCCCTCTTTTCAATCAACTTGAGCGTCTGTACTAATTTTGGCGGGTCTATATTTTTTATTAATTCCTTGCCGATATATGGAAACAAGTTTTTTTCCATTCGCTGCAATACATCTATTGCATACCCTGGGCTTAAATCAACCTGCTTTCGCTCATGCCACTCTCTTGCAACTTGTTCAAAGGTTTTGTTGTGGTGATCCACGCTACCTGTATTGGTCGGATTTTCGCCTTGTTTCAGTTTCTTTTTGACATCAAAACACATCTCCCTGGCCTCAGACAGTGAAACCGTTGGAAATGCACCCAGAGAAATAGTAGTTTGTTTCTTCGTTATTCTGTCGATATAACGAATTTGCCACAACTTAGAACCGTTTGATTTAACTAGCAAGCTTAGTCCATTCCCATCGCTATAACGGACATCTCTTTCCAAAGGTTTTATGGCTGATACTTCTCGCGCCGTGAGCTTACTCATATCTGTTACCACTTTTTTTAAAAAACAGGTATTTGTTACCACTTTGTTGAGAGCACTTATGATATTTCTTATAGTTTCATAGAATATCTATTTTCAATAAGCGCTCTTGGTTTGGAATGATTATACCCATGCAAACCCTTTAAAAACAAGGGCTTTAGAGTGTCAAATAGTGTCGATTGATTTCTTTAAGACGAAAAAAAACCGGATGTCAAAATCCGGTTTTTTATGTAGTGGCGGAGAGCGGGGGATTCGAACCCCCGATAGGCTATTAACCTATACGCGCTT
>JACUUF010000210.1 GCA_014859465.1 Methyloprofundus sp. | reverse complement strand
AACTGTAACAACTAGATATTAAAGGGATTTTCTTATCCCGAACTCAGGTTAAGTAATGCACAGCGTAAGCTATTTGAATCTTGGGATAGACGGTTTTCTGTTACTGCTGATGAATGTAGGCGTAATGTGCTTATTGAAAAGCGGCAGGGCAATGAAAATTATATCTTGCGGGAAAGATGTGAGGCACGTACGTAATTATTAATTAGGATTCGCATAGCGGAAGTAACTCACCATCATCAGGGCTTTATTTTTTCCGGGATGTTTTCCAGTTGCTAGCAAGTACAAAAAGATTAGCTAACCCTTAAAAAGCTGACTATGACTGCCAAGCCTAACTAATTTAACGATTTCATTTTTAACCTGATAAATCAGAAGTACGTCACCACTAATGTGACACTCTCTAAAATCTGACCAATCGCCACAAAGTTGATGGTCATGAAATTCAGGCGGTAGCGCTTCAGATTTTGACAAACAATAAAGCGCTTCAATAAATCTAGTGAAATGCCTATCACTCATTTTCAGTTTATTGCTATCCCTGATAAATGCTTTTGTTTTTGTTAAAATCATCTTGATAGGTCGATTTTTAATTCCTCTATGCTTGTCACTTCCATGTCTCGGTTATTCCGCGCGTCATTCATTGCTTTTATGGTTTCATCGTTAGGTATTTTTAACTCGAATGGAATACCTCTATTAATTTTCACCTGCTCAAAAAACATGGTAATAGCTTGGGTCGTAGTAATACCCAATTGTCCCAAGATGGCTTCAACATCGGTTTTTAGTTCTGGCCTTATGCGGGCGTTAATAATGGACGTTTTCATCTTAACTCACCTATGTGTTACATATGAAATACATATTATAGGCTATCAACAGAAAAAAACAATCAGGGTGTGGCGCAGAATTATGTACTGGTCAAGTTTTAATGAAGTAACGTTAAGCCGCTTTTTTCAATTCTGCCATTTTTTGCACAGAGGTGATGTAACCAAGCGTGGAATGTAATCGCTTGTAGTTGTAAAAATAAACCGCTAGGCATTGAATCGCTGAGCCTGCTGTTTCAACAGATAGCGTGATTAGAGAGCCCCTAAGAACCTATAACTTAGCTATTGCGCACTATTAACAAAAATAAGCATTTCTTTGATAGGTTGTTTCAGGCAGATAGGTAGTTGAAAAGAGGCTGGATAATAAACTTATTATAGCTATAATAATAGCCATAATAGATCCAGGTGTTCCTTATGAAAACAAGTACGATAGCAGAAGCAAAAAACAATTTATCCCAATTAATCCATAGCCTAGAGGCTGAAGAACCTATTCATCTTACGCGCTATGGTAAGCCTGTTGCCGTCATGATGTCTGAGAGCCAATATAAGCATTTAATTTCACCAGCAAAAAGTTTAAATTCAGCCATATTAAATTGGCGAAGTCAGTTAGATTATAGTGCCGATGTTAGCTTAAGTGATAAGAATCTGAAATCAATGCGTAAAGAATCAGCTGGGCGTGAGTTTTCATGGGACGAATAATTTATTTACTGGATACGAATATCCTCTCGGAACCGGCTAGAAAAATACCCGATATGAAGGTTATGCAGCGTTTTTCTGAAAGTGATGGTCAATATGCAACGGCGGCAGTGGTTTGGCATGAATTGCAGTATGGGTGTGAATTATTAGCAAATTCAAAAAGAAAAACGCAATTACAGTCATATTTGTCGACTTTACAAGATAATGGATTAATCATCATACCTTATGAAAAAAAGGCAGCTGAATGGTTTGCTTTACAGCGAGCCAGTTTAAAGAGGCATGGAAAGACAGTAACTTATGTAGATGGTGAAATTGCATCTATTGCCGCAGTTAATAATTTAACGCTCGTCACGCGTAATATGGACGATTTTGTTAACTACAAAAATCTCAAGTTAGATAACTGGTTTGAATAAGACCAGTACAGCTGCAACGGGAAAGAATTAGCGTGAACTCTTTTTAGTTTATGTTCCGAATGCCATTTTAACCAATTTGGCTTATTAGAGAACGCTGGATAAGGTCTTTCGTCATAGACCACTACAGGCGAAGCCAGCTTCCGGCAATAACCATCTTTAACTTAAGTTCTGATTGTGGAAGGCGCTACGCTTTTCCACCCTGCGTTCTCTCATGCCGAATGGCTCACCCTGCAATCTATTCTGATGTCGTATATTCCAACGACTGAATCAATTCAGACAGCTCTTGTTCGGCCAGCTTACGCCACTGCCCCACAGATAGGCCGTTCAAGTTGATACGCATGATTCGAACACGTTCAAGTTTTTCCACAGAATAGTTATAGTGTTTACACATACGCCGAATCTGTCGGTTAAGCCCCTGAACCAGGGTGATTCTGAAAACAGTTTCAGATTCTTTAATAACCTTACATTCTTTTGTGACAATACCGAGCATGGGAACTCCACCGCTAATACCGGCAATAAAGTCGTTGGTTATTTCTTTATTCACGGTAACCAGATATTCCTTTTCATGATGGTTATCAGCACCCAGAATTTTATCTACCAGATCGCATTTATTGGTTAGAAATATCAATCCTTGCGAATCTTTGTCTAATCTCCCCACGGGATATATCCTGGAATCGTGGCCAACGAAATCAACTATATTTCGTTTATCCGTTTTAGCGGCGGTGCACACAACGCCAACGGGTTTATTCAACGCTATAAAAATCACCTTGTCAGGGGGGAGTGGCTGAACAACCAGACCATTCACGGTGACACTATCACCGGAAGCTACTTTATCGCCCAGCATTGCCAGTTTGCCACCAATGAAGACAACACCCTTTTTGACATAGATATCTGCAGCCCTTCGAGAGCAGATACCACTTTCACAGATATATTTATTGATACGCATTAGTGAGATAGAAGCATTGTTTTTCTCGGTAGGTTTGAAGAGGCGAATATTGGGGGCGACGCAGAATTCGGAACATAAACCCCGTTAAGGGTTTAGTTTAACCTAAATCTGACGCACCTAATAAACGATAGATACTCGCTTTACTCAGTCCAAAACTTTCCATTAAGTCTTTTATCTTTACGCCTATTGCCTTTGCCCTAGCAATACCATCTGTTTGACGTTCTTTCCTGATAGCATTTTCAAATTCAGCAATTGAGCCCAGCATATTGAATAATAATTTTCCTGCTCATGAGATAGGTGGATATGAGGCTCTTTATGTCTTAGGTGTGCTACCTAGGTCTTTCGATCCGATGACCTTGTCAACTGAGGTTGCATCTTTATGGTATGGAAAGAATAATAACAAAATCCTAAAAAACAAATTATACTGCTGTTAGGATTTGATTTTTAATAAGGCTCAAAACTATAGCGGAATACTAGGCAATTAATGTATTGCTTTGCCTGTATTGAGCAAGCTTCATACAGGCTAGATTTGTGAGACTTATTAAGTTTGCTTTGCTTGGGTTAATATAGTAGTGAATTTATTACATAGCTAAAAAATTAAGTAAAGCGACAAATCTTCTTACTTCCAAGCTCTAGATTCGATAATTGAATCTAGAGGTAATTCCACGTTCTAAATATACACTCAGCTTAGATGAATTCAATCGATAAAAATACAGTCCCCGGCATAATACGAAAACCAGTATATTTAACATTTTATTTTTTGATTGTTATTTTGTTGAGCGCGCAGAGCTATGTGCTTTATGAAGTAATTAACTCACCCGCTAAACAACTAGTTTTAGATAAAATGGCCATGCAGTCTATGTTAGGTCAGCGTATTGCCAAAAACTTGTTACTTGTTTTGTATGCAGAAAATAATCAAGAGCGTGAGCAAATATTTCAAGATAATGTGAAACAAGATATTAGTCGCATACAAAATACACAAAAAGAATTATTAGCATTAGATTTTCCTAGTGAAGATGCCGCGATTCAATCGCTCCTATCAACGCTAGTTGATATTGAATCAGTGTTAGAACCGCCCGTTATTGATATAAATCAATTACGTCAGTTAAGCTATTTATACCTGCAACAAGATTTAGCCTTTATTGAAGCTATGGATAAGCGGGTTGCTAGCGAGAAATCGCGCATTGAACAATCGCTAGAGCATACTTTATATGCTGTCTTTCTTAGTATATTGGGTGTTTTTATCTGCGCTTTTATAGCGACTTTCTTTATTATCTTTCCAAGCATAAAGCTGGTGCAAAATAAAATAAAGAAGATAAAGGCTTACAGCAATGAAAAAGCAAGCGACTTGCTTAAATTACAAGAAAAAAATGAAGCTCTGAATCAGGCGGCTATACGAGCACAAAAAAATGAACAGGCAATAGGTGAGCAGGCGGTACTTATTATGGAGCAAAAAACATTTACTGATGCGATATTAAATTCTGTCCATGACGGTATTATTAGTATAAATTTCGAAGGATTAATTTGTTTATTCAGTCAAACAGCACAAGATATATTTGGTTATCAAGCTGAAGAGGTGATGGGCAAAAACATTAATATGCTAATGCCAAATCCGTATAAAGATGCACACGATGACTATTTAAAAAACTACAGAGACACTAAGCAGAAAAAAATAATTGGAATGGGTCGTGAAGTTATTGGCTTAAAAAAAGACGGTTCTACTTTTCCTTTATATTTACGTGTTTCAGAAGTAAAAACCAGTACGCGACAAGAATTTGTTGGTTTTGTGCGTGATCTAACGGAGCTAAAACAAGCAGAAAGTCAATTGATCAATAGTAATAAGCGCTATCAAGCGATAGTGGAGGATCAAACAGACTTAATATGCCGATACACGACGGACTTTATCCTTAGTTTTGTTAATCGCGCTTATTGTGAGTATGTAAAACGAACAGAATCTGAGTTAATTGGTCGTTCAATTATTGATGTATTGCCAGCAGAAAGTCGTGAATGGTTTATAAAAATACATAAAAAATTCACTCAAGAACATCCAATATACAAGCATGAACATAAAATTCATGTTGGTGATAATCAGGAGGAATGGCAGCATTGGACAACGCGAGCTATTTTTGATGAACAGAGTTCAAAAATAATAGAATTTCAAGGTGTTGGTGCTATTATTACTGATCGCAAAATAGCCGAGCTTGAAGCACTTTCTGCTAAGCAGCAAGCCGAAAAAGCAAACAGATCAAAATCAGAATTTTTATCTAATATGAGCCATGAGCTCAGAACACCATTAAATTCTATTATTGGCTTTTCACAACTACTGGAAATTGATGACGATGAGCCGTTAACAAGCTCGCAATTAGATTCCGTGCTTCAAATCAATAAAGCGGGTAACCATTTATTAAAGTTAATTACGGAAATTTTAGACCTCTCCAGTATAGAGGCAGGTCAGGTTTATTTATCCATTGAACCTATTAATTTGGATCATGTAGTGGCAGAGGCGCTTGATTTAATTAATGGTATTGCCGCAAAAAAGAACATTAGCATTGAGCTGCATCCCGACAATAAACAAGGCTGTTATGTGCTTGCTGATTATATGCGAGCCAAGCAAGTGCTATTGAACCTGCTTTCTAACGCCATTAAATATAATTATACTAATGGTCTGGTAACAATAAGAATTAGTCAAAAAGATCAGTTTATTTGTATGGATATTCAAGATACAGGGCTAGGCATTAATCAAAGCAAGCTAAAAGAATTGTTCCTGCCATTTAGCCGTCTAGGTTATGAATCTTCGGCTATTGAAGGGACGGGGATTGGTCTTAGCTTATGTAAAAATTTAATGGAAAAAATGAATGGCAAAATAAGGGTTAGTTCTGAAGAAGGTATCGGGAGTACTTTTTCTCTCCTATTCCCGATAGGTGCAGAATTAGAAGCAGAAGCAGAAGCAGAAGCAGAA
>JACUUF010000209.1 GCA_014859465.1 Methyloprofundus sp. | reverse complement strand
TATTCAAGGATTGTTTGACTTAGCTTTTTCTGGCGTGGGGGTAAGCGGTGTTTTTCAGTGCCTTCTTGTTTTATAGGCTCGCGCTGAATGCGAATGCCTTGGTGATATCTCACCCATGCTGCTTCATCAAGACTGGCATAAAGCCGGGCGCCGGTTTGAACAGCGCGTAGATACCCAGGTAATTCGACTTTTGCTAATTCAGTCGAAATAGCAGCGAGTTTTTTAACTGAAAGACGCTCGTTAAACAGTTGTCCAGTCATGGTTAAAAGCGAGGGTTCAATTTCTTCAAGATAAAACCGTTTGGTGGGTGTGTCAGGGCGAATTAAACCTTTAATTTGAATGACGATTGCAGCTGACAAATGATCTATTGGAATACATCTATATACACGTCCCTCATGGCGCACATTGATGTGAAGTCGGTTTTTAAACCAAAATGTATCGTTTTCTTTTATCGCAATTAGAAGTGGTTTCAAGGTTTTTTGGCAGCTTAAGAGGCTGTAAAAGTGCAGGGTGAGTACCAGTTTCGCCAAGGCATCATGCAATCGATATTTGATATTGTTCCCGCTACTATATTGACTCAAACGATGAGGTAGTTGGTGTTTAAATTTGATTGCACGGGCAATCAGGTGTCCTGAGTCCGGTGTAAAGGTTGAAACTTCACTTTTAAGTTCAATCAGTCTGGATGGTGGTGATAAATCGAGATTATGCTTTGCAATAAAAGTACTGCTAAGTTTAGAAAATAAGTTAAGTGTTTTGATGAGGTGAACTGGCGAGCGTGTGTAAATTTCATCCAGTGCTTTTTCCAAGTCTTGCTGCGTCAGATGCTCGGCATTTTCGTTGATAAAGTATTTCTGCTGGATAGTGCGAATAATCTCATGATCGCTTTTCGCCTTTTTTTCACGCTTTTGCTGGCGTTTTGTAAAACCAAGGACTACAGCGTGATCAGGAGTGAGTAACTTTTTATCAGGTAGTGAAAGCTTACTTTGCTTAAAAGGCATGGGTGTAGCAATTTGTACATTAAGTTTATCGCTCAGTTTATCTACAACTGGTTTTATGACCGCTTCTATATCAGCGGGCTCAAGTGCTGAATAATCACCGAAGGGTTGTTGTCCAATGCCCACATGCCCAAAGTCATAACTTATGTACTCGGCAGGCACATTGTTTGCCCGAAAGTAGCTGGCCCGAAGATGGCGACCAAAATTCCAGGGCAATCCAAAGTCGGGGATTCGCTTATCTAGTAGGTTGCTCGTTATAGAAACAAACGACAGTGCGGATTTTGATTGTTCAAGGTAGAAAAAATAAGGTGCAAACGAACGCTCATTTGTGTGATCCAAAAGACTCGCTACTCTAAGAGCTTCAATCGGCAAGTCGAAATGTGTAAGCCAATAGGCAAGATTTTTTAAGTGTTTGTGGTAGTTTTCCAGCAGTTGGCGAAAATGAGTGCCAAAGTAACTTAATCGTGTGACGTTATGCACACCGGTGACCTTATCTGTAATGAAAACAGCATGAAGCTGAGAGAGAAAATCGCTCGGTCTTGCCCAGGGGTCTTCTTGCGGTCGATGAGAAGTGTGAATAAATCCAACTACCACGGCATAATCAATAAAAAGATTGTGGGTGTTAATGATGTCAGTGAGTGTTGACCGATGCGAAAGTTCTGCAAGTGCATCGCTATAGCGTTGCAACCGCTCAGTCAGAAATGATTGCAAAAATTCCAACCGAACCTGAAGTTTTGAGCCTACTAAAAGATCCGGTTGTGCCGGTTTAGCAAACTTCAACATGCTCGGCAAGGCGTTGCAGTATGCCTCATATAAGTGCTTCTGACTAACAGCAGTGTAGGAGTTTGAGGCTGAGATTTTATAAGTCGGTTGTACACTGATATGACTGGCTAAGGTTTCATCCAGGGTTTGAGTCATAATGTTTTGGTACAGATAATAACGAACGCGCTTAATTGTGAACCACCTTGACGAATCCGAAAAAAGTGACTTAATCCATTCTGTGCAAGCGTAATCGAGTTCTTCGCCGGTTTGACCTAGCATTTCAGACAGGGTTTGTGCTTGAACAAGGCCATGACTTTTTAAGTAAGCCAGCAATCTTTCCTCAAGCGGTAGTGAAACCCGATCAGTTACAGGAATTAGTTTTGTCTGTTGAATTTCATCGGGCTTCCAAAACCCACCATCAGCTTGCGCATAATGCACTACTGTTCCCAATTCAAGATCAATGTAAGGTGCATCCTGACTAGGGGCACAGCGCCAATCACACCAAAATAAAGGCTCTGCCCCCGTTGTTAAGGTAAGCAGAACACTAAAAGCAACAATCTGGTTACCACCTTGTGTTTCAAGTTCATTAATTACATGTTCACAGATACGATTGAGTTCCAGCTCAGTCAGACGTTTACGATCGCTTTTTAAGAACTGCGCTGTCATCGCATCCCGGAAGCGTTTTTCCGAAGCGGCTTTTTTAGCGCGTTTGAATGAGGTAGGTTGATCGTCAATCTTTTCAATAGGGTGTAATTCAATGTCGGGTGCATCTTCGAAAACGGATTCAGCCGGAAGTACCTCTTCTGCTATGGGTATTGGTCTTATCGTGGTTGACCGGGTCTTGTTTTTAAAAAGACGAGTCGAAATTTTTGTTAACGACTGTTGCTGGGTTCCATTTTTTACACGAGGTCGATTGCTTGGCTCACGGACAGGCTTAGGGGCATCATCAGAAAGAGTGCCTTCGGTTGTTTCTGCTGGAGAAATTGAACTGTGAAAAAAAGCTGAAGCGCTAATCAGTATATCTTTAATGGAAGAGTCTAAGTCTGATGAATCACTGCTATTAAACGCTTCTAACGTTTTTTCTAAACGTGACAAATAGCTATCTGCACCAATTTCATTGATCTGGTTGAGCAATCTAATATCGGAATCAATCAGGATACTCTTTGTCACGCTTATACTTATCGGATTCTTTGCAGCCTTCAAAAGGATTGCACAAAAAATGATGAGGCCTTTGGCGTTATGGGGCTGGCGCCGGAGATTGTCTACTGCGAGGTATAGTGGAAACTGGTTTTTAGGAATGTGGGATTTCTGGGTGGGCTGGTGAAGTTTAAATTGCCCGTAGCAATCGTGGCGCCCTTTAAAGTGCTCGTAAATTAGTCTGTGTGTGGTGTATAGAAAATCGTTGATGGCTGGAGAAACAAGCTGCTTGGGAAGGTCCTTGAAGAGCGCGACGAATAAATCAATATTGTACGTTAGGTTTCGAATGTCGGCAGGTATACCTATCAGCTCAGCAAGTTCGGAAAGTCCTGCTTGGTATTGCCTTCGCTTTTGGTCATCGAATTTGAGCATGCTGCTGGCTACGTTCACCAGCTTGATTTGTGACATGAAGTGGTCCGTCGTTCATAGTCTTGTTGGCCCCATCATAATTTTGGACGTGTCCGTTTGTCAATCGATAATTACAACCGTGACATTATATTGTTCTTAACTTGTCATATTTGATTTTGATTTATTTAATTTGTCACGATTATAAATATCGATTAAAGCTTACAATGGAAGGGGTTAGGAAGATTTTGTAATTTAAAATTAAAATATAGGATTTAAGATGCAGAAGGGTTTTAAGATTTAACAGTCCGGTGTTCTACCAACTGAACTAATCGGGAATGGTAGTTCAAACTTATCGTTTGATGGGGCGTATTATAGTGCCTTCAACAGACTTTGCAAGCCCTTTTTGTAAAAAAGTTTTAACCAATCAAGCCCAGTTTTAAAGGCTTAGACCGCCCCATGAGAAGTGTTTAAATCCTTTTTGAAAACAGGACAAATTTGGTCACAGTCTGAACAGAGGCCTTGGGCACAAAAACACTAGAAAAATTGGTCTGTGCCCAAACTGTGCCCATTTTGTGCCAAAGCTGGTTTTTAAATGAACTGCAGACAATTGAATGGAAGACAAATGAATAGCGACCTTATGAACTAAGAGCCTTTTACTTTTTCCAGTAGCTCACCCACTGAACAGTCGAAATAATCACATAGTTTATCTATCGTATCTAACTCAATTCTTGTTGCTTCTTCTTTATATAGCAAAGTGATGGTGTTGCGATGCAGTCCAGTATCTCTGGCGACATCGGCGATTTTGACCTTCTTTGCTCCCATAAGTGTAGAGAGATTGCACTTGATCATAATTTATACCTTTATGGTAAAAATATCATTCTGAATGATATTTTGTGTTGCCAAATGATTTTAAATGTGTAAGATATCATCTAGCAGGACATTTTGTATGCTCTGCTTTAATTTTTACCATTATAGAGAGGAAGGTAAGTTATGTCACATACATATTTAACAACCGATGAGCTTTCTGAGCGTATTAAGTACAACCCGCGCACGATTAGAAATGTTCTTAAGGACACAGTTCTTTTAGAGGGGCGTCATTATATTCGTCCGTTTGGTCAGCGCAAAATTTTGTTCATTTGGGAAAACATTGAAGCCGATATGTTTGAGTTCTCGGGGGCTGCTGATTTCTCAATTCCTATGTCTAATGGTTCTTATTGTATAGGGTAATTAAGGGGGAATAGTTATGTCTAGCATCAGAGTCAGAAGTGAAACCAAACAGTTATTTTTTGATTTTCGTTACCGTGGAATGCGTTGTAGAGAGCAGACCGCTCTCCCAGACAATGTTCGGAATCGCAAAAAACTAGAAACCGTGCTCAAACGAATCGAAGCTGAAATAACGTTAGGGCAGTTTGACTATGCGCGCTATTTTCCGAACAGCACAATGTTGGAAAAAATCCAGCGCGTTGAAAAACAGCAGGCCATTGCTCAATCTATGAAGCTGGCTACACCTAGTTTCGAAGAGTTTGCGCGTTTATGGTTTGAGCAGATGATTCCAAGTTGGCGACAAGCTACGGTGGAGAGTTATAGGTTTTATTTAGAAAAACGATTGATTCCCTATTTTGGGAAGATGGATGTCGGCGAGATTTCAAAATCAGACATCATGCAGTTCCGTTTAGAAGCGTCCAAACTCAACAACGGAACCCTAAAACCCAAAACAGTGAATAAATATATCAAGCTGTTAAAGATGATCCTGACCGAAGCCGCCGACCGTTATGATTTTACGCCACGCCATCTAAATATCAAGGCGCTTAAAGAAGATAAAGTGCATATCGAACCCTTTTCAATTGAAGAGGTGAACAAGCTCATCAATACGGTGCGACCTGATTGGCAGGCTTATTTAATTGTTCGGTTCTTTACAGGTCTGCGCACTGGTGAAATCGATGGTCTTAAATGGGAAAACATAGATTTTGAGCGACGACAAATTTTAGTGCGCGAGACTTTTTCAAAAGGGCGGTTTGAATACACCAAAAACGATGGCTCGCAGCGTGAAGTCGATATGTCTAAGCTTGTCTACAACACGCTTATTCAACACCTCGGCAAAAATCAAAAGTCGGGATTGGTGTTTTCAACACGTGATGGCTCACCGATCAATAACGCCAACTTCTTGTCACGGGTGTGGCGACCTTTATTGGCCTTATTGAGTATTCCTTATCGCCGTCCATATCAAACACGCCACACTGCAGCCACCTTATGGTTAGGAGCCGGTGAAAATCCTACTTGGATTGCAAAACAACTCGGTCATGCCAATACCGAAATGCTCTTTAAAGTCTATGGACGCTATGTGCCCAACCTGACCCGACAAGATGGTTCGGCGGTTGAAAAGCTAATCGCTAGCAATATCGAACTAGGGCAGGGCGCATTCATTAGTCTAAAGCCTGATCAGCGAGAACTTAACCAGACAGAAGACAATGACGATTCAGGAAGCATCGATTTTTGGGATCACCTACTCAATCAACCCGCTTATCAAAACCAATCTGGAGGTGCACTATGAGCCTGCATACACACATTGTCTTTGAACC
>JACUUF010000208.1 GCA_014859465.1 Methyloprofundus sp. | reverse complement strand
GGCGAAGAATCTCACGACTGACCGAACCGGCCTTAATAAACTGCGGACGCGCGCCCAAAATAGTGACGATTTTCATAAATATGCCTAGTGTTGCTTAATTTTATACATTAGATACAGTTTCTTTATATGCTTCTATCATCAAATCCACTGATTTATCCCAGGTGTAATGTTCTAAAACATGTTTTCGTCCTGCCTGACCCATCTTTTTGCGAAGTGTTTTGTCTTGAATCAGCTTAATCATTGCCTTGGCCGAAGCATCAATATCTTCTTTGGGAACCACCAGGCCTGTTACGCAATCCAACGTGACTTCGGCTGGCCCATCCGCATCGGAAACAATCACCGGTTTTTCACAACTACTGGCTTCTAAAATCGCCACGCCAAAACTTTCACTATCAAGGCGGCTAAACGCGCAATAAATGTCTAAACGATTAAGCATTTTGGGAACGTCTTGGTGGTGCACCTGCCCGTGGAATAACACCTGTTTCAATACACCCAAGTCTTGAGCTAAATTTTGCAGCAAAGCCAAATCCGGCCCACCACCGGATATTTCCAATTTTAGGTTCGCAGGCGAACCTAGTGTTTTCCATGCCTGGGCAAAAGCTTGAATCAAAACATCAATACCATACTTTGATTTGAGCGTTTTTACCGTACCCAACACAATTTGATCTTGTAAGCTTTCCGGTTTATTGGAGGGCGAAAAAATGGTTTCATCAATCCCAAAGGGTGTAATAAACACCTTCTTATGCAGAAAAGTTTCAGCGGTTTTTCGTGCCATACAGTGGCTAGTCGATGCAATCGCGGTAGCGGACTTTAAATTGCCCTTTAACAACCAACGATGCAAAAACGACTTTTCAGGAAAGTCATACACATCACTCCCCCATACCGAAAGCAAAGTCGGTTTAAAACCCACCAAACGCGCCAACAAACCATAGCCTGTCGCATAATGCGCATTCACCAGACCTGGTTGTATTTTATTTATTAACTTCCGCACCGCAAACACAGCCGCAAAATAACCCAACGGCGCTTTGTTTTTGAGGATGTGTAAATTCACACGGGCATCGAGCTCATGCATATTTTTATGTGCTGACACCAAATGCACTTCTATGCCACGCGCCACCAAACCGTTCGCCCAACGGGCCGTATGAATGCAATTAGCTCCGGCGAGTAATAGGATTTTCATTTAACTACCTTTTAATTCGTTTGCAACCTGAGTTGCTCTAGCCTGCCACGTATGGGCTTCCGAAACATGGCGCATATTGCCTGCAATCTTATTTATCATGACGGGTGACGTAATTAACTGACGCAATAGCTTAGCGAGTGATTCAGCGTCGTAATCTATTGTCCAACCAATACCGTTATCTTTTACAAATTCACCCGCCAAAGTTCCAGTAGAAGCGATAATTGGTTTCGCATGCCCCAAATACTCATAAAGCTTTACAGGTGCTGCAAATTCCCGATATTTTTGCGGCTTTACAAACAGCGAAACGATATCAGACTCAATTAATAAATTGGTCATTTCCTCACCGGACTTGTGTACCACTTTTATATTTGGGCTTTGAGCAGGATACTCAGATTTTTGTGAGAGCCATTCTTGTTCTCGTGTGCATAATGTAAATTCAATATCAGGAAACCTTGTAAGCACCTCAAAAAGTATATGCATCTGATAGTGATTGGATAAGCCACCAACATAAAAAAGTTTTAATTTTGTGTTTTCACTTCTTGGTGTCTTGGAAAGTTGATTTGGCTGAAGCTGGGTGTGCCCTGGCGGCAATGGAGAATGAACTGCCCGATTAACAATTGGGATATACTCACCCATTTTCATAGAGGGTAAATACAATTTCGTTAATGTTTTTTTATAAAAAAACAAATCATAATAATAAAATAACTTAGCAAAACGACTTTTAAAGAAATTCAAGTTTTTGTAGTATTCATCAAATAACCAATAGATATCACGATAGAACAGCCCAATTGGAATACCCTGTTTTTTACAAAACCCAAAAAAACCAAAATCTAAAAAAGGATTAAGCGGCAAATGATGCTTGTCAGTCAACACTGTGGGCATCGTTGAGCTTTCAGAATAGACAAAATCGTATTTAACACCATTCTTGATGTTTTGTTTTATTTGTTTAATCAGTTTCTTGCGCTCAGGTGAATAGCCAGCCACAACATCAACTTCATAGCCCAGCGCTTTAAAAGCTTCAAGCATCCGAATTGGACGTATCCCACTCGCAGAAGTAGCTTCTGGGTTAAGGGGTAAGGGGTGATGGTAAATGATTTTCAAAGCATCTCCTTTTTGACTGCTTAAGTAACAAACCAACTATGTAAACCGTTATAAAAATAAAGAAAACAATCATCAGTCCTGCATTGTAAAAGAAGTCATTAAAGCCACCTGTTACTGGAAATGAATAACTTAAGTATGCTAACAAGCCTAGCATTAACGGTGTTTTTCTTGACCGCAAAAAAAACATAAAAATGACTTGAATAATAAAACCAACATATAGTGGGGCAATTATTACACCAAATAAACCAAAGTTAGCCCAAGCTTCTGCAATAAATAGGCTGTTCATCACACCGGCGAGCCCTGCCTCAACAGCTTTGGGGTTAAATATCGTCATTAGAATACGGGCAGCTCGGTCAGACGCCTCCAATCCAAAAATATTATTGAAAAAGTTAGATAATGACGCAAAACCTATAAAGTCGTGACTGGATGGAAAATGTTCAAAGGCAAAATAAGTGCCTGCCGCCTGAGATAGTAAAATCCTACCCCCTATACCAGAGTTATAAGAAAACAATGCAAGAGGATCAACAACATCCATAATCAAAAAATACGCGGATAGAATTAAAACAAAGGCAACCAACCCAAAAGCATAAAATATTTTTTTACTGACGCCCCCGTTTATCAAAACCAATAGAAAAAGAAATCCTAGTACAAATATGACAAAAGGTGCTTTTGACAAATCATAAGTAAGGATAAAAAAGGAAGAAACAAACATAGTAAAGAACCAAATAAAATCAGTTTTATTTTTTGTTTGCCTCCAATAAGCAAAAGAAATATAAGCCAAGATAGGCGTCAGACCTATAGCAAAAATATTCCTGATGTAAACATTACCTGGAAATTCTCGGTGTGTTTCCTGCCGCAAACCTGCAAGTGATAAAGCATCAAAACCGCTTAAAGCAGCAAACAACGGATTCGTCTTAAGCATCGCGAAGGTATAAATTATTGAAAAAACTGCAACCACAGATAACGCATATAACGGATATCTAATAAAACTATCTTTAAGTGAAAGTGCCACATCAACAGGCTTATTGATGTAACTGTGGAATAAACGCCTATTTGAATTTAAACCATTAAGATAAACAGCCCCCAGCATACCTAGAGGAAGGGCGATCATCGTATATTGAACAGCAAGCCAACCATAAAAACGAGCATCTTCACCAATTCGATTAATCGCATAATGATTATCCCAACCATTTACAACCAAAATCGAAGCAATAAAACTTTGTGATATTAACTGATAATAAAAAAACCATGAAACAAGATTTAATTTAGTAAGAGCCAAACTGCCAGCAACACGCCTAAAAAGAACGTAAGAAATAGCTAGGGAAATTAGAGAAATAAGAATATACATAATTAACCAACAATTTTTCTATAAAAAATTGAATCTAATTCACTATTGAAATAACTATTATGCCATAGCAGGATAAAAGTGCCATTAAATTGATGGCTGACTTTTTTAAAGTAGCTAAAACGTTGCATGGCTTGTTCGGTGTAGCCTAACCCTTCGTAACGCGAGGCAATGATGGTGCATTCCATCACAATTAACGGGCGTTGTTTTAGTTCTAGGGGTTTTCTATTGACCAAATCGTACATGGTAAATTCATAGCACACCCCACAACGGAAGCCGGTCTTATCCGCAAAGGATAAGGTGGAATCATAAGCCAAGCCATTTTGTTCCCATAGATGTGGCGTTTGCCCGATATCCCAGCGTAAAAAATGTTGTCGACCACCGATTGATTCCTGCGCTATGCCCTCTTCTTGTAAAACGCGTTTTAGTTTATTAACGGTTTTTGCAAAGTTTGTTGGGTTGTTATAAGTTTCATAGCCTGGATGCAACCCGATTTCATGCCCCCGCCTGGCAATCTCACGAAACAGCGCTCGCATTCTGGGCGAATCAAAGTCTTCTGCTGTGTCTAATTTAGATGTGTTATGGGTAATAAAATAAAACGCCACACGATTGCCTGCCGCTTCGTTCACATCCATCATCCAACTAATTGAGTCGCGGTAGTTATCTTTTACTTTTAGCCCCAACTTGGCTACTAAATACGTCCAACCCGCCTGCAATGAGGCTATCGGTTTTTTATCTTTAATCAACAACCGTGCAGCTTTCTTGATTGCCGGTTTTAACGAATACACCGCCGGATCAAACGGCCAGTCGGTATCGCAGGTTATAAAGTTAGATGCTTTGCGTTCTTTACGTTCCAAATCCGGCCAGAGTTGGTGTAGGCATTGCCACAGAATTTCTAGGTATTCATTGACGATTGGGCGGTCTAAAAAGCCCACTTTATAGGCAACAGACGCAGTGGCGGGAAAACGGTCGTGATTATCGCGGTCTTTTGTGATGAGTTCTTCATAGCGTGAGAGCATAAAGAAGGCGCTGCCTAAAATGTCTAGGTTTAAGTGAAGGTGTTCGCCATTTTTTACCAGGCCAGGTTGTCCAAATAAAACAGGCACACTGGGTTCGACTAAATTGGCGTTAATGCCATCATCCGCTGGCGTCCAAGTCGCCAAGGGCAAAACCGGCATGGATTCGGGTTTTAACCAGGCCTGGTGGGCTTGGTGGAAAAAGCTGGCGTCCAGTGTTAATTTAGCCGAGCTTGATGCGCCGTCATCGAAATCACCAGGCCTGGTGATTTCAATCACATCGCCAGCATAAGTTTCCACCTCAAACACCAAACCCAAAAACTCACCCAGCAGAATATCCAACGCATAGCGCTGTTCGGATTGGCAGAGATTGGGAATTTTGATGGTTAGCAAGGTGTTTCCTTTTTCGTCAATTGAATTGTATATCTAGACTATAAAGACAATGGCTGCATTAACTCGTAAGCCACCAATCGACTTTTGATTCAAATTTTTATTACTTAAACAACCATTCAAATACACCCGCAGCACGCATTCTTTGTATTTCGGGCTGGTTGCAGCCTAAATGTTGGTTTTGCCAGATTGTTGTTTGTTGTTGTGGGCAGTCTTCCACCAACATTTGACCAATACGTTCGATATTGGTTTGTTTAAGCGTTTGTTTTAAGTTTTCAAACTCTTTGTTATCTACACCCAACAGAAACACGCGGTTTTGGTATGACTGTCCGACTATAACTTGTTGAAACTTAGCCATGCGGCTATCGAACTCGTAATCAAAGTCCATCAATAGCAACAGGTGCATTTCGGTGTACCGATCAAGCAATGGAGCCATATCTTCAAGTGAAGCCAACACTTTTGTCCACCCGCCGACAGGTGCACGACTATCAATCCGATAGCCCTCTACATGCACCGCGTAGCGGATACCGTTGGTTAAATCTCGATAGGGGGAGTCTTCTTGAATCACGACTAAATGGGGTTTGTTTCTGTTAACGCTCATTAATCAAGCTCCCCATTTTCGAACGCTTCGATTAGGGTAGCGCTTATATAGGTTTTGGCTTCGAGCTTTTGATTCCTTGACGGCTCTAAATGCGAGTTACGTGACAGAATAAAGGTATTATGTTTTGAAAACTCGTTAATCACGGTAGCGTTGTGCGATGCCATAATCAACTGCACCGATTCATCGCTGGTTTCTGCCGCTTTGCGACAAGCTAAAATAAAATGACTTAACTCTACAAGCGAAATGAAATTATCCGGTTCATCCCATAAGCAGAGTATCGGTTTGCCGT
>JACUUF010000207.1 GCA_014859465.1 Methyloprofundus sp. | reverse complement strand
GTTGAATAAAAAACGCAAGCGAGATTCAACTAAATCCAACAAAGACTGAAGCTGTGTTGGGTGCAAGTTTAAACGGGCTTAATCATTTTCTTCCAATTGCGCTTACAAAGGGGAGGATTATAGGGGTTTGCAATTGTTAGTTGAATCCAGGAAGCCAAACAAAGCGGCACGGTGTGGCCTTTTGTGTTCGCGTTGATGTGAGGTTAAGCCGCAATGAAAGGTTTACTAGCAGAGCGTATGCTGTAAAATTCATGCTTAAATTTAACGCAGATTAACCATGACCGAATCACACCGCACAGAATTTAAGCGCCAACTGACCGACACGTTTGAGAAAGAAGTGGTCGCGTTTCTGAATGCCAAGCAGGGCGGTGAGATTTATATCGGGGTTGATGACGTGACGCAACAGCCGATAGCATTAGCGGATTTAGACGGCCTACAACTCAAAATCAAAGACCGCATCAAACACAATGTCGCGCCATCGGCACTCGGCTTGTTCGATGTGTTTGTTACCACCTGGCAAGGCGAGCAAGTAATTAAAATCGTCATTGCCAGCGGTTCGGAAAAACCTTATCACTTAACCAAGTTTGGTCTGTCGTCTAAAGGCTGTTTTATCCGCATTGGTTCAGCTTCTGAGCCAATGAACGAACGCATGATTACAGAACTGTTTGCCAACCGAACCCGAAACTCAATCAGTAACATTCGCTCCAACAGGCAAGACCTGACCTTTGAACAATTGAAAATCTATTACGAAGCGCGCGGTTTACCGCTTAATGCGCATTTTGCCAAAAACCTTGAACTGCTTACTCCTGACGGACATTATAACTATGCCGCTTATTTGCTGGCGGACCAAAACGGCAACTCAATTAAAGTCGCCAAATACGCCGGAATAGACCGCATTGACCTGATCGAAAACGAAGAATATGGTTATTGCTGTTTGATCAAAGCCGCCAAAGCGGTGTTGGATAAAATCAAAGTCGAAAACCGCACCTTTGCGCAAATCACATCTACTACGCGCAAACAAAAACAAATGCTCAACGAAATCGCCGTGCGCGAAGCGGTGATTAACGCCATTGTGCATAACAACTACGCGCGAGAAACGCCGCCCAAGTTTGAGTTTTTTAGCGACCGCTTAGAAATCACTTCGACCGGCAGTTTGCCGGAAGGTATGAATCAAGATGACTTTTTCAGTGGCATTTCACACCCGCAAAACAAGGTATTGATGCGCGTGTTCCGCGATTTAGACATGGTCGAGCACCTTGGTTCTGGCGTGCCCAGAATCCTACAGTTTTATCCGAAAACCAGCTATGTGTTTTTAAGCAACTTTACCCGCGTTGTGTTCCCTTATGCCGAAGGGTTTGCAACGACCGACCAAGTTACCCCCCAAGCTACCCCCCAAGCTGCCCCCCAAGCTGCCGGACAAGTTGAGGAACGCTTTATCCCTTTGCTTGAATACTGTTTGGAGCCCAGGACCACGGCGGAAATGATGCAATATGTTGCGTTAAAAGACCGAAAATCGTTCAGAGAAGCTTGGTTAGCACCGTTACTTGAAGCAGGCCTGCTTACCATGACCCTACCGGACAAACCGAGCAGCCCGAAACAGAAATACCAAACTGTGCCAGTAGTAGCCGACAGCGAAGGATAATAATGACGAAATCAACCGACCTACAAAATACCCCAGCTACAGAATTGGGTAACCTAATCAGCGGCATTGCGCGGATTGTTGAGCAAGCCCGTGGACAAGTGCGCCAAACGGTAAATTCTGTGATGGTGCAAAGCTATTGGCAAATAGGACATTTAATTGTTGAGCATGAACAGCAAGGTGAAAGCCGCGCGGCTTATGGCAAACAGAAACTGCAACTACTTTCACAACAGCTGTCTGAGCGTTTTGGTAAAGGCTTTGATGAACGTAATTTAAGAAATATGCGGCAGTTTTATCTGACCTTTCCAAATTGGAACGCAGTGCGTTCCAATTTGAGCTGGACGCATTACCGTACCTTGCTAAAAGTCGAAAACTCCAGGGCGCGCGAATGGTATCTGAATGAAGCCTTGCAACAAAGCTGGAGCGCAAGAGCGTTAGAGCGTCAAATTCACAAGCTCTATTATGAACGTCTGCTCGCCAGCCAAGACAAAGCCTTGGTTGAACAAGAAGCGCAAGAAAAAACCCAGCCGTTGGCAGAAACTGCTAAAGATTATCTGCGTGACCGGTACATACTCGACTTCTTGAACCTACAAGACAAAACCTATCAAGAAACCGACATCGAACAAGCGATTATCAGCAACCTACAACAATTTTTGCTTGAACTCGGCAAGGGCTTTGCTTTTGTCGAACGCCAACAGCGCATCCGTTTTGACGACCAAGATTTCTACATCGACCTAGTGTTTTACAACTTCAAGCTAAAATGTTTTTTATTGGTTGATCTAAAACTCGGTAAACTCACGCACCAAGACTCGGTCAAATGGATACCTATATTCGCTTATATGACGAACAACGCAAAGGCGAAGACGATAACCCGACCATTGGCTTAGTGTTATGCAGTGAAAAAAGCGAAGCTGTGGCAAAATACTCGGTGCTGGCCGACCAAAAACAACTGTTCAGTGCCAAATACTTACCCTACTTGCCAAGTGAAGAAGAACTGCAGTGCGAGTTACAACGAGAGCTAGAAAAAAGTGTTTGATAACTAGAACCAAAATAAATTTTAGATAAGTTTCTGATAATGTAAAAAATTCAAAGGGCGTGTAAGTGGAAATACAAGCAAAACCATTTTTGAAGTGGGCAGGTGGTAAAACTCAATTACTGAAAGATATTGAAGATAAATTTCCTTATAAACAAAATGATACATTTAACTATGTTGAGCCGTTTGTTGGTAGTGGTGCTGTTTTGTTTTGGGTCCTTAATTCATTTCCTAACCTAAGAAATGTTGTTATTAATGATATTAATCAGGATTTAGTTGGAGCCTATAAGGTCATTAAAAATAATGTGCACGACTTGATTTTAATTCTGAAAAAGTATGAATATGAATATCATTTATTTACAGAGATAACAGAGGAAAAAAAGCAGTATTACTACAATAAAAGGCATGAGTTCAATTCTCGGGATTCTGATCGCATAACTCAAGCGGCATTACTTATTTTTCTTAATCGGACTTGTTTCAATGGGCTTTATAGAGTCAATAAAAAAAATGAATTCAATGTTCCAATTGGTAGTTATAAAAAACCAATGATCTGCGATGAAGCTAATCTCTTGGCAGTTTCAAAAAAGTTGCAAAAGGTTGAAATTGTCACTGGTGATTTTGAGGCAACTATTTCTTGTGCAGATACGAATACAATATTTTACCTTGATCCACCATATAAACCGCTCTCAGAAACATCAAGTTTTAACTCTTATGCAAAAGAAGTTTTTTGTGATGGTGAGCAAGTTCGGTTAAAGCGATTCTGTGATGACTTAAACGCTTTGAATGCAAAGTGGATTCTTAGCAATTCAGATGTTAAAGATAGTGATATAGCTAGTGATTTTTTTGATGAACTATATTCTAGCTATAAAATCTTAAGGGTTTCTGCAAGGAGAAGTATTAACTCAAATGCCACGAAAAGAGGTTTTTTAAGTGAATTGTTAATAACAAATGTGGAGGACTTATGATTATTGGAGGAACTGGTGGAGGGAACACTAAAACAGGTCTTATTTTCGAAGAAAGGGTTGATTTGATTGCACTATTTAAGCAGATTGATGGTTATAGCATTAAAGAAACAAAAAATAAATCAGGTGTTCATATTTACTATAACCAAAATGAGGTTGCGCGATGCTTTAAAAAACATGAATTTTATAGATTTTTGTCTGAATATAAAATTGACTGGAGGCAGCAGCTATCGAAGCTGCTTCTGCCCGATAATGGTCTTTTTGTAATTGTTAGAGATACGCTTTTTATTATTGAAATAAAATTTCAGCAAGTCGCAGGTTCAGTTGATGAAAAATTACAAACTTGTGACTATAAAAGAAAACAATATTCTAGACTTGTTAAGCCACTCAACTGGAAGGTAGAGTACGTTTATGTGTTGAATGATTGGTTTAGGCACCCTTCTTATAAAGACACACTTGCATACATTGATTCAATGAATTGTCATTACTTATTTAATGAGATACCACTAAAGTGGCTTGGATTACCAGAATAAATGATACAGTCTTATTTCAAATCAACAGATAAAAAATTTGCACTCTTAAATAATGATGTTTTTTCTGTTTTACCAAAATTTGATTTTGAATTTGATATGGTCTTTGCTGATCCTCCATATTTTTTGTCAAACGATGGTTTAACAATAAAAAATGGAAAAATTTCAAGTGTAAACAAGGGAAGTTGGGATAAATCTCAAGGTCTAGACGAAATAAATAGCTTCAATCGAAAATGGCTTAATCTTGTTAGGGAAAAGATGAAGCCTAACGCAACGATTTGGATAAGCGGAACTTCTCATAATATTTTTAGCATTGGTCAGATACTTCTAGAGTTAGATTTTAAAATTTTAAACATTATCACTTGGGAGAAAACAAACCCACCGCCTAATTTTTCTTGCAGATACTTTACACATTCAACAGAACAGGTAATTTGGGCTAGAAAAGAGGCTAAGACACCTCATTACTTTAACTACGAATTAATGAAGCGGTTGAATGAAGGCAAGCAAATGAAAGATGTTTGGCGACTACCTGCGATTGCTAAATGGGAAAAAAGCTGTGGCAAACATCCCACGCAAAAACCTTTAGCATTGCTGACTAGAATTATTTTAGCTTCAACTCAAAAGGGGGCTTGGGTACTTGATCCCTTTACGGGCAGCAGTACAACTGGCATTGCTGCCAATTTACTTGACAGGCGGTTTTTAGGCATCGATCAGGAGGCAAGTTTTCTTGATATTAGCCGAGCTAGAAAGCAAGAAATTGAAGACAGTTTGATAAAAGAACGAATTATGTCAAAACTCAACCTCTCAAATTTCGAGGATCAAATAGTATCAAATATTCGCTTAGGTAAAGTCACAGAGCTGCAACTTGAATATTTTGCAAATGATATGCCTAATATAATTTAAGTTTGGTCAGCTTGCTGGGTATCACGACTATGCGATAAATGAAGACCTGTTTCATTGGCAGTCGCAAAACAGCGCGCGTCCAGACCGCGGGCGGGGCAGCGAGTATATCCATCATCGTCAGCTCGGAAAACGATTGTTCTTATTTGTTCGCGAGCAAACCAAAGATGAGTTTGGGCGCACAATGGGGTTTGTTAATTTTGGTGAAGTTGAATACGTTTCCCATACTGGATCGCAACCGATGAGTATTACATGGCGACTGAAAAACCCGATGCCGAATTTTATGTGGCACGACGCGGCAAAGTTGGCGGTGGGTTAGTTATTGTTAATTTGATTTTTAGCAATAATTTGGGTTGGTTTAGTTTGCCGTTTCGTTATGTCAAAAATGGCATGACGATTGAGCAGAGCCAGTCGTTTGAGGTTTGGCCGTTTGAGTTGTTGTGGTTAGCGGAGTTTAAGTCGCTGCACGAGCAAATGCAAAAAGGCTATAAACAAATTTTAAACGCGCCACATAATCGCTTGTTGCCGGAGGTGGCGCATTTAAAAGCCGAGCGTTTAAAAGACAAGTTGCCGAATAAATTAGCGGAAAAAGCGCGAGCGGATATTCAAGCAGGCCTGGTGAATAGGCGTTATGCGTTGGATCAAAAACGCTTGAGTCTGGATATACCGGAAAATCAGTTTATGAAGTACGCGCTTAATGCGGTCAGTCAGAAGTTGGAACAGATTAAGCAGAAGGTGAGGGTGCTTGATAATGCGGTCGCAAAACAGGACAAAGTTGCTGTTTTTAGCGATGCGTTCTATAAAAATTTGGATGCTCTGATTGCACCGTACCAAAAATTTAAGCGTTTTCCTTTGTTTAAAGAGGTCAGCG